>NZ_SJWW01000010.1:0-83050 GCF_004352745.1 Streptococcus sp. KCJ4932
CTATTCACCTCATCCTTCTTTTGACAGCTTCATTTTATCATTTTATTTTATAAAAGTATATACTTTTATAAAGAATTATGTTATACTTTTTTTGGATGCGTTTCCTGAAACTTTGTTTATGTTTTTGTATACAATTACTAGCACATGTCACAAAAAGGAGATCTACACAACTAACACTATTAATGTCTAAATTGAACACTTAGTTTTAACATTTGGGAGAGGAGAAAACTAATGAATAAAAAACTCGTCGGATCATTAACAGCGCTAGCTTTGCTTACTGGTGCTGTGTCAGCTCATGAGGTAAAAGCTGATGCGATTATTTCAGGAAATACTTACAAAATCACAGCAAAGCACAGTGGGAAAGTTCTTGATGTCGCTCGTGGTGCAACTAATGCTGGCGCTAACGTCCAACAATGGGATGACACTGACGGGACTAATCAAAAATGGACAGTCCTTGATGCTGGAGATGGTTACTATAAATTGGTCTCAGCCAATAGTGGAAAAGTCCTCGATGTCGCTTCCGCAGCAACCTACAACGGCGCTAACGTCCAGCAATGGGACGATACTAACGGGACTTGTCAAAAGTGGAAAATTGTTGATAACGGCGACGGTTCTTACAAACTAATATCAGCAGTCAGCGGAAAAGTGCTTGATGTGGCTCGTGGTTCTAAAGCTGCTGGCGCTAACGTCCAACAATGGTCTGATACTAATGGGACTAATCAAAAATGGGAATTTACAAAAGTAGGTGAAGATCATCCCAACCCTAATCCAGTAACCACAACTAGTGGTTTCCACACAAGCGGAACAACACTCTATGATGCCAAGGGCAATCCATTTGTCATGCGCGGTATTAACTACCCTTATGCTTGGTATAAAGGGCAGGAAGACACTGCCATTCCTGCTATTGCAAAAACTGGTGCCAACTGTATTCGCATCGTTACGGGAGATGGGCAACAATACAGCAAAACGTCTCTAGCAGAAATTCAAAAACTCATCAAACTTTGTAAAGACAACCACTTGATTGCCATTGTTGAAGCGCATGATGCTACTGGTTCCGACAACATTCAAGATTTGGAAAATGCGGCAAATTATTGGATTGAAATGAAGAACGCCCTCATTGGAAACGAATCAAATGTTATTTTGAACATTGCTAATGAATGGGCTGGTTCTTGGGATAGTTCTACTTGGGCATCAGGTTATCAACAAGTTATCCCCAAACTTCGTAACGTTGGGATAAAAAATACCATCATGGTTGACTGCGCTGGCTGGGGGCAATATCCAAAATCAATCGCAGATGCTGGCCAAAGCGTCGTCCAATCCGATTCAGAGCACAACCTTATTTTCTCAATCCATATGTACGAATACGCTGGTGCCTACGGTGCTGTACAAAACAATATTGACTCATCATTAGCCGTTGGGGCACCGCTATGTATCGGTGAATTTGGCATTAAACACACAAATGGTCCAATCGATTACAAGACAATCATGAGCTACTCTCAAGCCAAAGGTGTCGGCTATCTTGGTTGGTCTTGGAAAGGAAATAGCAGCGAGCTTGCTTACCTGGATATGGTTCAAGACTGGGCTGGTACACAATTGACTGAGCAAGGTAACGCCATTATCAATGACACAAATGGTATCAAAAACACCTCAAAATCTTGCAGTATTTTTGACTAATCATTTCACACTCAGAGTCTGAACTACGCTTCAGGCTCTTTTATGTTAATAGCAATGCTTTCTCACTACTTATTTTTGACCTACAATTTAAAATTTTCTGAATATTTGATATAATGTTAGCTAGACATGTTTTATTCTAAAAGTTTTTGTGGCTTTTGGTGAAAGGAGACTCTCATGAAAAATACCGTATTGAGCTTTCAAAAAGCTAAAGCAGACGGTAAAAAGTTAACCATGTTAACCGCCTACGACTACTCAACAGCTAAGTTAATCGATAGCACTGGTGTCAACAGCATTCTTGTTGGTGATTCTCTTGGCAACGTCATGCTAGGCTACGATGACACTATTTCAGTAACCATGGAAGATATGATTCATCATGGCAAAGCGGTCTGCAGAGGGGCTAAAAACGCTCTAGTTATCGTTGATATGCCTTTTATGTCTTATCAAGTTTCGGTTGAAAAAGCTGTGGAAAATGCTGGGCGCTTGATGAAGGAGACTCATTGCCAAGCCGTCAAATTAGAAGGTGGTAAAAGTGTCTGTCCACAAATCAAGGCAATGGTGGAGGCTGGGATTCCAGTTTGTGCTCACCTTGGTTTAACCCCACAACACATCAATGCCTTCGGCGGTTTCAAAGTTCAAGCCAAAACCGAAGCTGCTGCCAAACAACTTTTAGAAGATGCCAAAGCTGTTCAAGAAGCTGGTGCTTTTGCCGTGGTTCTTGAAGCTATCCCAGCTAAACTCGCCCAACTTGTAACCAAACAGCTAGATATTCCAACCATTGGGATTGGCGCTGGCAATCAAACCGATGGACAAGTGTTAGTTTACGCTGATTTGTTGGGGTTATTCTCTGATTTCACACCAAAATTCGTCAAACGCTATGCCAACATCGGCGAGCTCATCTCCGACGCTGTCAAAAACTATATCGAAGATGTTGACGCTCAGAAATTCCCAACACCTGATAATGAATATCATATTGATGACAGTATTATTGAAAAACTCTATTGATTAGAAAAGAGGCATGACATTACATGAAAATTGTTCACACCGTTGAAGACGTTCGAAAAGCTGTTCAAGCTTGGAAAGCAGATGGAAAAACTATCGGACTTGTTCCCACAATGGGCTACCTTCACGAAGGGCATAAGAGTTTGATTGACAAAGCTGTTTCTGAAAATGACCACGTTGTTGTCAGCGTTTTTGTCAATCCAATTCAATTTGCTCCGACTGAAGACCTTGAAAGCTACCCACGTGATTTGGAACAAGATGCCAAACTCTGTGAAGCCGCAGGCGCTAGCCTGATTTTCAATCCAGAACCTAGCGACATGTACTCTCCTACTTTTTCAAGTTTCATTGACATGTCAACGTTGACGAAGGGACTTTGCGGGAAAACACGTCCAATTCATTTCAGAGGTGTTTGTACCGTTGTTGGAAAACTCTTCAACATTGTGGAACCAAATAAAGCCTACTTTGGTCAAAAAGATGCGCAACAACTGGCTGTTATCAAACACATGGTTGACGATTTGAATTTTAACCTTGAAATAGTTGGTTGCCCAATCGTTCGTGAAGCTGATGGACTTGCTAAAAGTTCACGTAACACTTACCTTTCAGCTGACGAACGAAAAGCTGCTCTTGTTCTTTCACAAAGTTTAGCTCTTGCTGAAAAGATGATTTCTAATGGCGAAAAAGACACTAGCAAATTAAAAGAAGCTATGGCTGCTTTTATTGAAAAAGAACCGCTAGCAAAAATCGACTACGTCGAATTTGTGGACTGGAAAACTCTAGAACCCGTTAGCGAAATCGACCGTCCTGTCCTCAATGCCATTGCAGTTTACATTGGCAAGACACGCTTGATTGACAATCACATCTACGAGTAAGGGAGAAAAAAATCGTGCACATTCAAATGTTAAAATCAAAAATTCACCGCGCTGTCGTAACGGGTGCTGAGGTGGATTATGTTGGTAGTATCACCGTCGACCCAGAACTTTTTGAACTAGCTGGTATGGTAGAATACGAAAAAGTACAGATTGCTGATGTTGAAACCGGCAGCCGCCTTGAAACTTACATCATTGCTGGCGAACCAGGGAAAGGCGAAATTTGCCTTAACGGTGCCGCAGCAAAACTCGTCAATGTCGGTGACCACGTCATCATCATGTCATACGCTGACTTCACACCTGAAGAAGCCAAAACTCACAAACCACGCGTCGTCTTCGTTGATGACAATAATAAACTCGCACGCTTTACGCGCTACGAAAAAGCAGGGCGTTTGTATGACCTTGAAGTTGAAAAATAAGCTAAAAAGGAATCCGAAAATTTCGGATTCCTTTTTAGTTTATGTCTACTTATAATTAGTTTTCATTTGGGTGACTAGCAATGATTTCCAATTCACCATCAAATTTCCAAGTTTTCACATCGTTTGGAAGAATGAAATGGTCACCTTTTTTCACGTTATACACACAGTTATCAACAGTTAAGCTACCTTGACCAGACAAAACACTGACCAAAAGATATGGAGCTGTTTGACTAAAAGCAACCTCACCAGACACCACCCATTTATAAACCGCAAAGAATTCATTTGACACCAAAAGGCTTGAAGTCAAGTTATCCACACCGAGAGTCACAGGGGTGCTGTTAGCTGGTTCACCAATGGTTAAGACATCGATTGATTGTTTGATATGAAGATCACGAAGATTCCCAGCAGCATCTCGACGGTCAAAATCGTAGACACGATAAGTTGTATCACTTGATTGTTGTGTTTCCAAAATCAAAATACCTTTACCAATGGCATGCATTGTGCCGCTTGGTACGTAGAAGAAATCACCTGCTTTGACTGGAACTTTTGTCAATAAATCGTCCCAATCACCTGCTTCAATCATCTTGGCAAGTTCTTCTTTAGATTTGGCATTATGACCGTAAATAATCTCAGAATCTTCATCAGCAGCAATGACATACCAACACTCTGTCTTACCAAGCTCCCCTTCATGCTCAAGAGCGTAAGCATCATCTGGGTGAACTTGGACACTAAGCCAATCGTTGGCATCCAAAATTTTAGTTAACAATGGAAAGACTTCTGATTTTGGATTGCCAAAAAGCTCTTTGTGGTCACGGTAAAGTTTATCTAAGCCTTGTCCTTTATAAGTCCCATTATCCACAATCGACACACCATTTGGATGAGCTGAGATTGCCCAGTATTCACCAGTCGTTTCTGTTGGAATATCGTAACCAAACTCATCACGAAGCTTAGTTCCACCCCAAATTTTATCGTGCATTTGCGCTTTTAAAAATAATGGTTCTGCCATAATTTATCCTTTCTTTCGGGGGATTTCCCCGTTCAGCAGTTAAGCCTGGAGACTTTTCTCCAGACTTAACCGTTACCCTATCGACTCTTAACTATTTTTAACATCTAGCAATGAATACCCGCGGACATCATAACGATTTCGCGTACGTGAATACTCAATCGGTCTACCATTTTCCAAATAAACCACTTGCTCAACTTGCAAAATCGGGTCATCATCCTTGCAAGCAAGGTAATCTTTGTCATAGTGGTCAGGCTTTTCAGCCGTAATATGACGATAAGACCCAGCAAATTTAAGTTCCAAAGTATTCCAAAGGTAATCATAAACGGATGCTAATAAAATACTATCATCCAGACCTGGAACTAAATCGCAAGCCATGTAAGTATGCTCAAGCGCATACGGCTCACCATCTAAGAGACGTAATCGAATAATCTTATAAACTGGCGTTGATTCTTCCACTTGAAGGCGCTCAGCAATTTCCGCATTGGGAAATTCAACCGTAAACTCAATAATTTGACTCGTTAATTGTCGAGGGTCATCCTTCAAATCGTTACTTAAACCATTGTAGTTGTTCAATCGAAATTTTGAATCCTCTTTGTCCCAAAATGAGGAATTCAAAACCTTGGTGCCATTTCCTTGTTTTGAAATGACCAAGCCTTCGATGGTTAACATCTCAATAGCTTTTTTCACCGTCATTCGACTAACGCCAAATTCCTTTGCCAAATCAGACTGAATCGGCAACATGGAATCAATCGGATACGTTCCATCTGAAATTCTAGCTCGAATAATCCCTGCAATCTCTTCATATTTTGACATAGATCGCTCCTACTCTACTTGTATAGACTAATATTTTTAAACTATAGTCATATTATAGCGCAGAGTCAGGTTGTTTGTCCAGCATGTGCAAGAATGGTAGCCAAATACAGCCAACAATCAAGCAGTCAACAATTTGAAGAAGTCCACCAGCAAGTGAGTTTGTCGCAATCATTCCACTAAAGAAGACAGGTACTGTCCAAGGAACTGAAACCCCTGTTGGTGCAGGAACAAGACCAATTGACATCACAAAGTAATTAAGGGCTGTGACAATAATTGGTGAGATGACCCATGGAATAAGAATTGTAGCATTCAAAACGATTGGCAAACCAAAGATAACAGGTTCATTAACATTGAAAATACCAGCACCAAGTGCCAAACGACCAACATCACGATATTGTTTTTTCTTCATGATAAAGGCCATGATAATAACAACTGCAAGCGTCATACCTGAACCACCAAGACCAACAGTAAATGTTTCCATGAATGGTTTTGAAATAATATGAGGAAGATGTTCACCAGCTTTATAAGCTTCCAAGTTTTCAAACATCAAAGTATTCCAAACAGGGTCCATGACTGAATTCACAAGAATTTGACCGTGAAGACCAAAGAACCACAGGAATTGAATAAAGAAGATTGCAACCAAAGTTGCCCAGATACTACTTCCAAGACCAACAAGCGGAACTTGAATAACGTTATAAATCACATCGTGAAGATTTGTTTTGAAACCAACTGTCACAACAGCATTAATCGCTGTAAAGACAGATAAGGTCAAAATAGCTGGAATCAAAGCTGCAAAAGACTTAGCAACTGCAGGCGGTACACTGTCAGGCATTTTAATTTGCCATCCTTTTTTGCTCGTGCGGCTGTAAATTTCTGCAGCAAGAAAAGCAACAATCATCCCAAGAAACATTCCTTTTGCACCAAGGCGATCAAGACTCAAAACACTTGAAACTTTTTCGCCACCATCACTTGTTGTGAAAAACGGTGTCAAAATAAGGAAACTTGCAAATGAAATAGCACCCCCGAAAATTCCTTCAACATCGTAAGATTTAGAAAGATAATAACCAATACCAAAAGTAACGAAGACTGTCATAATCGACATGGTAGCACTTTGACCACTACCAAGCAGGTCGTTTAAAAGCGCTTTCGTGCCATCGTTTAAAAAAGGAAGGTTACAAATAACCACGACAATTGACCCAAACATGGTCAAGGGGAAGGCAAGCATAAAGGCATCACGCAAAATCGATAAATAACGATTTGAAGCGAGCTTGTTTGCCAAAGGCAAAAGTTTGTCACTGATAGCATCTAGAAACTTGTTCATAAACACTCCTCTTTCCATTTATTTGTTTTTACATTATCATTATAACTTATTTTTTGTAAAAGTCTAGTCTTTTTATATAAAAATATTGTCTTTTAATTTTAAAAGTGTATAATTGTACTTGTAAAACCAAAACTTATTAAGGAGAATCCTATGGCAACTTACACTTTTCCAGAAGATTTCTGGTGGGGAGCTGCGACATCTGGACCTCAAAGTGAAGGACGTTTCAATAAGAAACATGCTAATATGTTTGATTATTGGTATGAAATTGAACCTGAAGCTTTTTACAACCAAGTTGGACCAGACACAGCCTCTAACTTCTACAATAGTTATAAAGAAGATATTGCTCTAATGAAAAAAGTCGGTTTAAATAGTGTCCGTACTTCTATTCAATGGACACGTTTGATCGATGACCTTGAAAAAAACACTGTCAACCAAGATGCAGTAGACTTCTACAATAAAGTCATTGATTGCTTTATCGAAAATGGTATTCGTCCAATCATGAACCTACACCACTTCGACTTACCAGTCGAACTTTATCATAAATATGGTGGTTGGGAGTCACGTCATGTGGTTGACCTTTATGTAGGCTTTGCTGAACAAGCTTTCAAGGCTTTCGGTGACCGCGTCAAAGACTGGACAACTCATAACGAACCAATGGTTGTTGTCGACGGTGAATACCTCTATCAATTCCACTATCCAAAATTAGTTGATGGTAAAAAAGCTGTCCAAGTCGCTTACAACTTGAATATCGCATCCGCAAAAGCCATCGCTAAATTCAGAGAACTTGGCTTAGACAAAGACGGTGGTCGCATTGGTACAGTTTTAAACTTAACACCAACTTATGCTGCTTCTGATTCTAAAGAAGACCAAGCTGCTGCACACTTTGCTGAACTTTGGAATAACAAAATGTTCCTTGAACCGGCTATCAATGGACATTTCCCAGAAGAACTTGAAGAAGTTCTCAAAAAAGATGGTGTCATCTGGCAAACAGAACCTGAAGATGCTCAAATTCTTAAAGAAAATACCATTGATTTCTTAGGTGTTAACTTCTATCACCCAAATCGTGTAAAAGCACCAGACATCGCACCAAATTCTGTCGGAGCTTGGATGCCAAATCGTTATTATGACGAATACCATATGCCAGGACGTCGCATGAATATTGATAAAGGCTGGGAAATTTACCCAGAAGCTATTTATGATATCGCCATTAACATCCGCGACAACTACAATAATATTCCTTGGTTCGTCTCTGAAAATGGTATGGGAGTCTCTCGCGAGGAACGCTTCATGGATGAAAACGGTCAAGTCCAAGACGACTACCGCATCGACTTCATAAAAGAACACTTAGCTTGCCTTCACCGTGGTATCCAAGAAGGTTCAAACTGCTTTGGCTATCACCTTTGGACACCAATCGATTGCTGGTCTTGGATGAATGCTTACCGTAACCGCTATGGATTCATCTCAAATAACATCCATACTCAAATCAAAACCATTAAAAAATCAGGTGAATGGTTCAAACAAGTCACTATCGATAATGGTTTTACCGATTAATCCCTCCTAATCCCATATTTCAATCCTCCAATTAAAATTAATATTTATGATTATCACCCATCCTCGGTAATCAAAACTTCTATCCTTTTATTAATTCAAACAAAAAGCTCCCTTCCTCTAACCAAGGAAGGGAGCTTTTGATGATGATAAAAAGAGCGAGTTTGTCACTCGCTCATCTAATTTCATTTATTTAAGTGCAAGTCTTTGATACATTCCCATCATCTCGATAGCAACTTCTTTCAAAGTCATTGTCGTCATCAAATGGTCCTGGGCATGTACCATGATAATTTCAATTTTAATTTCGGTACCGCTTGCATATTTCTGCAACAAATCTGTTTGAGCATGGTGTGCCTGTAATAATTCTTCGTCAGCAGCAGCTAATTTTTCTTCCACCACTTCAAATTTACTTTCTTTCATAGCATCAAACGCTTCATGAACGTAAGTTCTAGCTGTTCCACTGTGTAAAATAATCTCAAAAGCGGCAAGTTGTAATTCTTCTTCTGTCATATCTTGCAATCCCTCATTAAATGCTTTCTAAAATTAAGTTAGCCATTTTTTCAACTCCCATTGGAATTGGAACATAAGCTTGTGGTGGCACTTTAACGACTGGTCGTCCTGATTTTTCACCAGCAGTCGCAAATTGGTTGTAGTACATAGTTGCTTGCGGGCTAACAAGATACAAATCATAAGTAGCATCCGTAATCACGCGCTCACCTTCATTAGAGCTAATCGCTTCAACAGTAATATCTTTACCTTGATTTTTGAAGAATTCTGTTGTTTTTTGAGCCATAAGTGATGATGACATTCCAGCAACACAAATAATTAATGCTTTTGACATGGGCATTCTCCCTTTTTGAATATAAATATTAGCTAAAGATGTTTTCACTCCCCAACATCTTTACCAAAAGTATATCACAGGTGTTTTAATAAGTCTAGTCTTTTATTTTAAAAGAACAAACTTTTTTAAAAATCACATTTAAAATCCAACTAATTTCTCCAAGCTAATCATTTGTCTCTGCCCTTTCATTATGGTAAATTGACTAAAAATACTATTCACATGAGGTGTCTTATGACAGAAAAAACACTAACCATCGTCTACATTAGCTTAAGTGGCAATGTCCAGAGTTTTGTGAAACGTTTAGGAGAATATCTTCAGAACCACTATCAGCTCTCTAGCAAAGCCATCAATATCAAGGATCTTAACCACGAAACCTTTCCCGTTGCCTCACCTTTTGTGGCAATTCTGCCAACCTACCTAGAAGGTGGCAATGGCGTTGATTCGGGTGATGTTGAGATTTTGACCACCCCACTTGGAGATTTCATTGCTGCCCATGATAATGACAAACAGTGTTTTGGTATTATCGGCTCAGGCAACCGCAATTTCAATGAACAGTACTGCTTAACAGCCAAACAATACGCCAACCGCTTTGGATTTCCCATGCTTGGGGACTTTGAACTCCGCGGCACAAGCTCAGATATTGAACGACTAGCAGAAGTTATCGTAGACCATTTTCAAAACTTTACGCCTCAGTCAAAATGACTTTTTTTCTTCGTCAGAAACAAAGTCGCAAATAAATGTTATAATGACATTAGACTGTCGGAAATGTCCGACAAATGACTAGATGGTATTGGAGAGACAATGAAAACAACAGTTGATTACATTACAAAACTTGCAAATATCCCTTCACCTACTGGCTACACAAGCCACATTATGAATTACGTGATTGCTGAGCTTGAAAGCTTTGGCTACGCTCCTGTCCGCACAAATAAAGGTGGCGTTATGGTCACTGTCACTGGTAAAGATGACAGCAAACACCGCGTGGTCACAGCTCACCTTGATACCCTTGGTGCTATGGTGCGAGCTGTCAAACCAGACGGTCGCCTTAAAATGGACCTTATCGGTGGCTTTGTCTACAACGCTATCGAAGGTGAAAATTGTACTATCCACGTTGCCAAAAATGGTAAAAAAATTAGTGGTACAATCCTTATGCACCAAACTTCTGTTCATGTCTACAAAGATGCTGGAACTGCTGAACGCAATCAAGATAACATGGAAGTTCGTCTGGACGAAAAAGTAACCAATGAAAAAGAAACACGTGCTCTTGGTATCGAAGTTGGTGACTTTATCTCATTTGACCCACGCGTGGTTGTTACCGAATCAGGTTTCATCAAATCACGTCACTTGGATGACAAAGTATCAGCAGCCATTCTCATTGAATTGCTCAAAGAATACAAAGCTCAAAATATCACTTTGCCATACACAACTCACTTCTACTTCTCAGCTTTCGAAGAACTCGGTCACGGTGCTAACTCAAGCATTCCAGCTGCAACAGTCGAATACCTTTCAGTTGACATGGGGGCTATGGGTGACGACCAACAAACAGATGAATACAGCGTTTCAATCTGTGTCAAAGACGGTTCTGGACCTTATAACTACGAACTCCGCCAACACCTTGTTGCCCTATCTGAAGAAAATAAAATCCCATACAAATTGGACATCTACCCTTACTATGGTAGTGATGCCTCTGCTGCCCTTCGTGCAGGTGCCGAAGTCAAACACGCCCTCTTTGGCGCAGGCATCGAATCAAGCCACTCATACGAACGCACACACATCGACTCTGTCCAAGCAACAGAACGCCTTGTTGACGCTTACCTAAAAAGCCCAATTGTGGAATAAAAATATATAACAAAATCTTTTTTCTGATACTTCCCTTAGGTGGTATGGTCGGCAGCGAATTCCTTCGAAATTCCATGCCTAAGTTTTGAGCCTAAAGCCTCAAAACTTCCCGGTGGCTGATTTATCATTATTTCAGCCACTTTCACCACGGTGGAAAGTATCACTCTATCGAGAGCAAAGCTCGCAATATTTCTAAAATCAAATTATAGTAAATAACTAATTTTAGATTTGTTTATATTTTAAAACGCCTTTTACCAAGGTGTTTTTTTTACACATCAAAAGCGCCCCGGGACAAGGGCGCTTTAAAAAACAAACAAATAATTAGGAGGTAGAATTAATTAGTAGTTAAGTTCGACAGCAAGACCAAAATGGTCACTGACGATTGGAGATTCACCGCCATCAAAGACAACGGTTGAGGATTGAATCTCAATTTCTTTACTTGTAAAAACGTGATCAACCTTGAGTGACTGTTTATTGCCTTCCCAGCCATCAATATCTTCGATAATGGTGTGATCACCTTGAATGGATTTAGCCACTTTGTGACTATCTTGCAACTCAAGCGGGCTGTTTAAAATCATGTCATAGCCAGCCGTATCGGTAGGATTGTTGAAATCTCCCATAAGGACAAGGGGTCTAGGAAAATCGCTGAGCGCTTTTTCTAACTTTGCCCATTCACTTTCAAATCCTTTACCGAACCAAGACATATGAAGGCTCACCACGGTAACTGGTTTGCCATCAACTTCAGTCTCAGCCGCTAGGACACGTCTAGTATGATAATCATGCTCATCATCCACCGCTGAGACAAGAATATCTTTTACCTTAATTGGATTTTTCGATAAAATCACAACACCTTCATTGTACTTATCATATCCAATATGGTTATAAGCCCAAGACCAATAATAATGTCTTCCTTGGCTTCTGAGGTAATTGACCAATTGAAGAGCATAATTATCACGGTGTAATTCGGGGCTACCAGGTAATTTTTCATACCCTTCCACATCTTTTGCAGCTAAGCCTCGAATGTCTTGGTTAATTTCTTGAAGACAAATGACATCATAATTCTCAATGTAAATATTTTCTGCCAAATCGAATAATTTTTTTAACGAATTTGCCTCTAACCAAGAATGCGTATTAAGTGTTAAAAATTTTGCCATGTCCTTTCTCCTCAAGTTAAAGGAGAGTCCGAGATGTCTACCCCGGACTCCCTTCTATTTAGTTTTAACCCAAATCTCTTTATCACTATTAGTAATATAAGCTTAAAGTTCTACTTTTGCAACAGGTGTTTTAGCAGAAACTTTTCCTGTTTGTGTTAAATTGACTGCTTTAATTTCTGCTGTATTTGTGAAGGCAACAATGATTGTCGTTTCACGTCCTGCTGAACTGATAGCTGCCAAGTCAGCTACCACCAAAAGATCACCTGCTTGAACACGTTGACCTTCTGCTACTTTAACAGAGAATGGCACACCGTTAAGAGCAACAGTATCAAGTCCGATGTGAACAAGAACTTCAAGACCACTATCAGTCAATAATCCAAAGGCATGTTTAGTCGGGAAGACACTTGTGACAATACCTGACACAGGTGCATAAACATTACCATTTTCTGGTTCAACAGCGAAGCCATCACCCATCATTTTAGCTGAAAATACGGGATCTTTAACAGCTGTGATTGGTTTTACTTCACCATCTGCGATTGATAGGACATCTTCTGTGACACCTTTATATGAGACTTTTGTAACATCATTACCTTTAACTTCTGCTAAGTCGATTGTTGGAATTTCAGCACCAGAATCAAGAAGGTCTTGAATATCAGATTTCAAGATATCCGCTTTTGGTCCGTAAACAGCTTGAACACCAGAGCCTTTGATAATGAGACCCATAGCACCAGCTTTTTTCCAAGTTTCTTCATCACCAACTCGTGCGACATCTTTGACAGTTACACGAAGTCGTGTCATACAAGCATCAACATCTTCAATGTTATCGCGGCCACCAAGGAGATTAATGATTTGAACGATTTGAGAGTTTGCAGATACTGTCGCACCAGTTGTTGATGCAGCAGCGTCATCATCCATGTCATCGTAATTACCGTTACGACCTGGAGTGGCAAAGTTAAATTTCTTAATCATAAAGTCTGCGATGAAGTACATCACAACACCTGATAAGATACAGCAAATAACAAAGTTAATTAAATCTCCACCAAGACCTGCTTTAAGAGCCATTGGTGTACGTGTCAAAAGTTCGATATTACCAAATGAATGGAGACGAAGGTTAACTAAATCAGCAAGAGCAAATGTCACCCCTTGTACAAGTGCGTATACAACATAAAGTGGCATTGCGACAAACATAAACATGTATTCGATTGGTTCAGTAACACCTGTCAAGAATGTAGCAGCTGCTGTTGAGATAAACATCGCAGTGTATTTTTTCTTCTTGTCTGGGTCAACGTTACGGTACATTGCAAGGCTAAGCCCCATAAGTGTACCAGTTGCACCAATCATTTGTCCGACTTTGAAGCGGGCAGGTGTTACAGTTGCCATAAGGTGATGGTAATCTGAAGGATTTGAACCTTTAAGGTTGATAAGGTCTGTTACCCATGCTAACCAAAGTGGGTCTTGACCAAAGACTTCAGTACCTTTTTGAGCACCAGTCAAGATTTCATAAGTACCACCAAGTGAAGTGTAGTTCATTGGGATAGTAATCATGTGGTGAAGACCAAATGGAAGAAGCAAACGTTCCAAAGTACCATACAAGAATGGAGCTAAGAATGGAGCTGAGTTTTGTGATGACGCAATCCACATACCAAATCCATTAATTCCTGATTGGATGATTGGCCAAACAAGTGCCATAAACAAACCAACAAGAACTGAACGATAGATAACAACGAATGGTACGAAACGTTTACCATTGAAGAATGAAAGAACATCAGGCAATTTGCGGTAGTTATAGTATTTATTGTAAGCTGTTGCCCCAACAAAACCTGAGATAATACCTACAAAGACACCCATGTTAAGCGCTGGTTGACCAAGCACATTGACAAAGTAGTCAGAGACAAGCATCTTGCCACCGAGAACATTGTGAACAACACTTTTACTATCAGCAATCATATCAAGTGATACACCGTAAACGTGACCAGTGATCAAGTTGATAAGAATAAATGCGATACCAGCGGCGAATGCACCACCAGCACGTTCTTTTGCCCAGCTACCACCAATAGCTAGAGCAAACAAAATGTGAAGGTTATTGATAATCCCCCAACCAATTTGTGCGATAACATTACCAACAGTAGCAAGTACAGCTGAGTCAGCATTGATTAGCGGGAGCGAGTTACCAATACTAACCATCAAACCGGCTGCCGGCATAACGGCAATAACAACCATCAAGCATTTACCGAATTTTTGCCAAAATTCGAAGCTGGTCAATTTTTTAAATGCCTTCTTCATGAAACGACTCCTTAAAACTTTTTCTCGGAAACCATTTGCTTTACAAATCAAGCAAGAACGTCACTAATATTACTTGAATTGTTTAAAATAAATGGTTTTTGAGTTGAATAATTTACGCAAACGTTTGCGTTACTTTTGATGATTTTATTATAGCACGTATTTTTATTTTGTAAAGCGTTTTCGAGAAAATTTTTTTAAACAAAAAAGAGCAAAGAGACCTTTTCCCAATGAAAAAAAGCTTTCTTTACTCTTTTCATTTTTAATTAAAAACGCAAGGTTGATTCTCTTTCGATGATTTGATGAGGAATGATGACTTTCTGGCTTACGCTTTTTCTAGATTTTTCCAAAAGCAATTGCGCTGCTTTTTCACCAAGCTGATAAGGAAAAATATCAACCGATGTCAAAGCTGGATTGGCAATTTCTGTAATCAAAGAATTGTTAAAGCTAATCACGGCATAAGACTTTTCTTGCTTGCTATTTTTAAACAAACGTTGCAAACGAATAGCCATGATATCATCACAAGCAATAAAGGCTTGCGTTTTAGGATGCTCAGCTAAAAACTGCTGCAGCTTAAGAATATTCTCATCTTCTTTGACCCTTGAAAAATGAAGAGACAAACTGTCTTTTTGCTGTTCATCTAAATATTCCTGATAGCCTTGATAACGCTCAGTCTGCACCAATTCGTTCATGTCAGTATAGGCAAAAACAAGGTGCTCAAAACCTTTATTCACCATAAATTCAGCAACATCTCGCCCTGCCTGATGGTTATCATTATCCACAAATTGGACAGATTTGGTAGCAAGCTTTTCATAAGAACTTCCGACAACTACACAAGAAACTTTCTTCTGCTTTCTCACAAAATCAAAAACTGGGTCATCTTTGTGCGAATACAAAAAGATAAATTTGCTAATATTGCCGCTACGAATCAGTGCCTGACAATTTTTGCGCAGTTCTTCTGGCGTGCGCCCACTTGCCAAGCTAACCATGTAATCATTCTCACTACAAACACTTGAAATACCTTGGATAATCTGCATGAAAAAGGGGTTATTACCAAGAGAATCTTGGCTCTCACGAACTGGCAGCACAATCCCAATGGTGTTAGTCGTGCGATTAACTAAATTTTGCGCAGAATAATTTGGTGAATAATCTAATTCTTGCATGGCACGACGAACGCGTTCCTTAGTTGCTTCACTAATCATGTCACTGTTATGCAAAGCTCTTGAGGCTGTTGACGTAGAGACGCCAGCAAGCTTTGCTACATCCTTTATCGTTGTCATTTTCTATCCTCATCTTGAAATCGTTATCTATAGGATAAGAATTTTTTAAAGCGCTGTCAATTAAAAAATAAAATAAGAGCGAGAAAAATCTCACTCTTGTTTTAATAATTCCAAAGCATAGCTGACGCTTGATAAAGCATAAAGCGGTGCTGTCTCTGCACGCATGATACGCGGACCTAAGCCAATTTTCAGACTACCTTTTTCCTCGAACGCTGCAATTTCTTCTGGGGAAATCCCACCTTCTGGTCCGAAGATAAAGAGAATTTTCTCTCCCGCTTTAACTTGTGACAGTTCACGCGCTAAAACAGCTGTCTCACCTTCTTTAGCAGACTCTTCATAAGCGATGAAAATCTTATCAAACTGTTCTAATTCTGCTAGAAAGGCTGCTTTTTTCTCAAAAAGAGTCACTTGCGGGATACGATTACGTTTACTTTGCTCCGCAGCACCAAGAGCAATTTTTGCCAACTTGTCTGCTTTTTTAGCTAATTTCTTGCCATCCCATTTGACGACAGACCAATCCGCTGGAAAAGCCCAAAGATTTGCCATCCCAAGTTCAGTACCTTTTTGAGCTAGAAATTCTAACTTATCCCCTTTTGGAAAACCAGCAGCAATCGTCACTTCAACTGGCATTTCAACATTGCTATCAAGCTCTTCAATGATTTCAAAACAATGCTCAGCACTGTCGATAACCTTTGCCAAACGTTTGATGTGGTCATCAAAAACTAGTACCACTTCTTCATCTTCAGTCAAGCGCATGACGTTGAACATGTGTTTAACCGTGTCTTTATCTGTGATTGTCACCACATCTTGAGCCTGCCCAGCTACAAAATATTGTTGCATTTATCCTCCAATTACACCTGAAATATCATCTGTTTTTTTGAAAACACAAGCATTCCATTCACCTTGAACCATATGTGTTTCAAGGAAGAATCCTGCGTCTTCAGCTGACTTACGAACCATTTCCCATTTATCAGAAATAATTCCTGACATGATAAGGTAGCCTTCATCTTTCACAAGACGATAAGCATCTTCGGTCATGTTAACCAAGATATCCGCAAGGATATTTGCCACAATAACGTCAGCTTTGATGTCTACACCTTGCAAAAGGTTACCAGTAGCCACGTGGATATTTTCAGTGTTGGCATTAAGGTCAATATTTTCTTGTGCCACGCGCACAGCTACTTCATCAAGGTCATAAGCGTAGATATCTTTAGCCCCAAGAAGTGAACTTGCAATTGAAAGCACACCTGAACCAGTTCCCACATCAATCACAGTTTCACCACCACGAAGCACTTGTTCAAGCGCAAAAAGACTCATTTTTGTTGTTGGGTGAGTACCTGTACCAAATGCCATACCAGGGTCAAGACGAATCGTCTTTTCACCCTCACTAGCTTCGTAATCTGTCCAACTTGGAACAATTGTCAAATCATGGCTAATGCGTGTTGGTTCATAATATTTCTTCCAATTTTCAGCCCAATCTTGCTCAGCCAATTCTTGTGTCTCATAGTGAACCTCACCAGCATCCACACCAAAATGTGTCAATTCAGCCAAACGTTTAGACGCTTCTTTTTCAACTTCTTCAATGTCAATGTGTTCAGGGTAGTAAGCCGTAATTTTCACAGTTTCCACTTGTTTAATTTCTGGGAAAACTTCACCGTATTTCCCAACATGTCCAAGATAATCAGCACTATCATCGATAGCAACCCCTTGACTACCCAATTCAATCAAAATATTGGATGCAGCCTCTTCTGCATCACGCAAGACCTCAACAGTCAACTCTTGCCACTTGTCCATAATTCTGATACAAAGGACGACTAGAAAACGACTGAAAAATAGGAAGCTTGATGGCGTGTCGACAGACACTAGTCAAGCTTATCTTTTTTCCGAGTTTTCCGTCCGTGTTCAAAGCTGAACACTTATCCTTACACTCCTTTTCTATTTTGTTTCGGGCGGGTTCAGTTAAAACACTAACCGAACCTTTTCCTTTCTATCTAATTTATTTCAGGCGGAGCTATTAACTCCCGCTCACTAACTTTGCTTAATATCTCGGATATGCAAAGAATTCTGTTTCTTTTAACTCTGCTTTGCCTTTTTCAAAGCTTTCAGCATCCCATTCAAGAGCAAAGTCAGTTGCATTTTCATCTGCTAAGAAATCCATCAAATCATCAAGACCTTTAGTTGCAACGTCGTTTAATGTTTCTGCAAAATACGCTAAAAATTCACGTGAGAATCCTTTTTTAGCATCAAAAGGAACAGTCACCAAGTAGTCATCATGGTCAACTTTAGATTTTGCTTGATTGTAAAATAGCACGTAATCTTCAAAAACGATATCCTCGCTGCTAACCTCACCTTGGTCATCCACTGTTTCAACAGCAGCTTGGTTCTGCGCTTCCAAAATAAAAGTCACTTCCACCGCATGATTTTTCTTATTCCAATCGATGGCGTAATCAAAGGTGAAGTGCTTATCCATTTCTTCTTCTAATACTGATAAAAAGCCAAATTTAGCCATTAAAAATTTCTTCCAATCTTCTTTTGTGTTACAATTATTTTATCATACTTAAGGGGAAATGACATGCAAATACGACCAATGAAGCTAGAAGACATTGAACAAGTCGTTGCAATGGAAAATAAAACTTGGGACAACTTCAATACACCTGCTAGCTTACCAGCCGCAAATAAACATAAAATCATTCAAGCCTTTCAGAATCATTCACATTATCTCGTTGCTGAAGAAAACGGGGTTATTTTGGGAGTTCTTGATTATCATGCTTACTATCCTTTCCCTAGCGCACGTCACGTGGTAAGCTTTATTATCGCAGTCGACAAAGACACCCAAGGTCAAGGTATCGGGCACTCTCTTATCCAAGCTTTCTTTACCATAGCTAAATCTGATAATTACAAAAAGGTTGTTATCCACGTGCTATCATCAAATAAAAACGCCTGCCGTTTCTATGAAAATTTAGGATTTACTCTAGAAGCTACCCTTAAAAATCAATTCTACCTAAACGGCACTTACGTCGATGACCTCATATACAGTTATTACTTGGAGGAAATACATGCCAAATAATCTCGCTTTACGGATGCGCCCCAAAAACATCGATCAAGTTATCGGGCAAAAGCATCTGGTAGGCGAAGGAAAAATCATTCGCCGCATGGTCGAAGCTAACATGCTCTCGTCCATGATTCTCTACGGTCCTCCCGGCATCGGGAAGACCTCAATTGCTAGTGCTATTGCCGGAGCAACCAAGTACGCCTTTCGTACCTTCAATGCCACAACCGACAGTAAAAAGCGCCTGCAAGAAATCGCTGAAGAAGCCAAATTTTCTGGTGGTCTGGTTTTACTCCTTGATGAAATTCATCGTCTCGATAAAACCAAACAAGACTTTCTCTTACCCCTACTTGAAAATGGAAATATCATCATGATTGGGGCAACCACAGAAAATCCATTTTTCTCAGTGACACCTGCCATTCGCTCCCGCGTGCAAATTTTCGAGTTAGAACCTCTATCAACCGGCGATATCAAACAAGCCCTACAAACTGCATTATCAGATAAAGAGCGCGGCTTTGAATTTGATGTCGATATTGATGCGGATGCTCTTGATTTCATCGCAACAGCTACCAACGGTGATTTGCGCTCTGCCTTTAACTCGCTAGACTTAGCGGTCATGTCAACCAAAGCTGATGATAAAGGTATTCGCCACATTAACCTTGATACCGTTGAAAATAGCTTGCAGCGCAGCTACATTACCATGGATAAAAACGGCGATGGACACTACGATGTGCTCTCAGCTCTTCAAAAATCCATCCGTGGTTCTGACGTCAATGCTAGCCTGCATTACGCAGCTCGCTTGATTGAAGCTGGAGATTTACCAAGCCTTGCTAGAAGACTGACTGTCATCGCGTATGAAGACATTGGTCTTGCCAATCCCGATGCCCAGATTCATACCGTTACAGCACTTGATGCAGCTCAAAAAATCGGTTTTCCTGAAGCCCGCATCTTGATTGCTAACGTCGTAATTGACCTAGCCTTATCACCAAAATCAAATTCTGCTTATACCGCTATCGACGAAGCTATCGCTGATTTGCACAAAAACGGCTCACTACCAATCCCACGCCATTTGCGTGATGGACACTATGCTGGCAGTAAAGAGCTTGGTAATGCTCAAGATTACAAATACCCTCACAACTATCCTGAAAAATGGGTAAAACAACAATACCTTCCAGATAAATTGGTCGGTAAAAATTATTTTGACCCCAACCAAACAGGAAAATACGAGCGTGCCCTCGGTGCCAATAAAGAACGCATCGATCATTTATCAAAATAATTACGACCTACTTTCTGTAAGTTTTCTTGAGTTTTTTCAAAAAACGCTTTCTAAAATTTCAGTTTATCCCTTGAAAAAATTTTTTAAAGTGGTATCATAATTACATAGGTTATTGCTGTGGCATACGAATTCACATCAATGTGTTGACCGACTAAATTTTTGTATTTCGGGAAACAGTAGTCTTTCTCCAGTATGCAAGCCGTCACACGCGGAAGCGACTAAGGAGAAGCGAGTTGCCCACCTGCTTTAAGATCGCGGGTTCAATACAAAGCGTGGATCACGGTGCCAATACAGCTTATTATCCTTCCTTAGCTCAGTTGGTAGAGCAGTGGACTCTTAATCCATGGGTCATAGGTTCGAGCCCTATAGGGAGGATTTTCCCACATCCCTGAAGCCTTGCTATTGCAAGGTTTTTTTGTTTGTAAAACAAAGGCAAAGCAACCCCCACACTAGACTAGCGTGGGGGTATTTTTATATTAATTTCTTTCCATACGTTTTTTCGTAATTAATAGAACAACTGCGACAAGGACAAGGATTGATCCTACAAGATAAAGGATTGTTGTTCCCATGCCACCAGTTGATGGAAGAAGAGATCCTTTACGGCTAATGATTTCAGCGGTCAATGACCCTTCTGGAAGATTTGATTCGAAGTGTGCATCGCCTGATTCACCCTCAAGTTTGGTAGGATCTAGATTTTCATTATAATCAGTCACAATTTTGAAATCGATTGGTTTAATAGTGTTATAACCATCTGGTGTTTTGGTTTCTACGAGGATATATTCACCAGCGTCACGTCCCTTAAAAGAGAATTTTTCTGTTTCACCAACTGTTTTTTTATCAACTTCTACTTTTTTATAAGTGTCGCCGTCTTTGACGACTTTGTAAAGCGTAAATTCAGCACCTTTCAAGCTTTCTTTGTTTTTATCAACTTCTTCAAAGATTGCTTCGTAGGTGTAGACTTTGACAACTTTCTCAGGAGTTTTACCTGTACTTGCTCCGACACCAGTATTATTAGGGTTGTTTGAGTAAATCAACTCAACGCTACCTGTGTTACCAGCTGAACCCAAAACAGCATTTTCATTAAGAGTTGCATTATATTCAATTACGATTTTTGATGATGACGTAAGCTTACTAAGCGATTTTAAATTATCAATTTTAAAATTTAAGCCATCGAGTTTAAAGTATTTTGTAACATCTATTTGATTTTCTCCATTAACAAGATAAACCGTTGCATCACCATTGTAAGTCAATCCTGGTGACAATTTATCTGCTAACTCAAAATAGTAGCTCTCATAAGAGTCTAGGTTATCTGGCAGAGTCGCTATCAATTGAAAGGGAATTTTATCTTTCACATCATAGTCAGCATAATCTTGCCATTCACTAACATAACCCGTTGTATCATTAGTTTCTTTAACTTTTTTTGTAACGCTTGGAATAGATGTTTTTGGCGTTACTGTAACATCTTTTACCACTTCTAAAATATAGTTTGTATAAGCTTCATTGCTACCAACTGTTTTATTTTGAACTAAGTAATAACCAGCCGTATGACCAGTTAGACCAGATGCGTTTTGAAGGTATTGTCCTGCTGTTTTAGCAAATTCTTCTGCATAGCCTGAATTTTCTTTATTGGCGTCAAGCTTTTCTGCCACCTCTGCTGCAGAACTCACGCCATATTTTGCTTGAAGAGCTGCTTGACCAGCTGGTGTAATCCCATCTCCCCATTTGATATTGGAAAGAGTTGTTTCATCCGATGACAAATCACCAGTGAAGATTTGGTAGGTTTCATAAGTTCCTGAACCACCATTAGTAACGGTGATATCGTAAGCTAGAGCTTTCCCACCAATAAAAAGAGCTGCCATTAAGGTAGCAAGAATAAGTTTAATCTTTTTCATATTAGGTCCTTTTTTCCCATTTGAAGAAGATAAAGTCACATTGAACTCAACACTTCTAAATCTTCTATCACTTTCACTTTTTTTCAAAAACTATAGGATACTATTATATCATAAAAATTTACTTTGATAGTTAAAAGTTACTCATGATTATCACACTTTTGTTAAATAATTCTTTAGTTTTTATTATTTTAGATACAAAAAAGCGCGCTAATATAGCGCGCTTTGATAGTTATTGAAAAAAAGAAAAGTTTTAAAGGATTAATACTATTGTATCACATTTCTTTCTTCCAGCAACATCAGCTTTTAATATAAAGATTGTCACAGTGTCAATTCAAACCCATCACAGTTAAATCAACACAAAAAGAGAACCACTAAAAACGTATTATAGTATCATCATCTCAAAACAAAATGTTTAGCTTATCTCAACAAAATCGGCACTGTCCCCAGTGCCAATGGAGATGTAAACAATAATGTTTCGGATAAATTTATTTTATCATAATTAAAGCTTACCACATCAAAATTCCCCAAGAAATATCTTGTCAGTCTGACAAGAGACAGTTTCTACTCTCTTTTTTGAAGCTATTATGCTAGAATGTAGGTGAAAAAATTGTGTTCATGGAGGTTACAATGGATACACTCATTATTTACGCGCACCCTTATGACAAAAGTTTCAATCACGCTATTTTAGAAAATGTCGAAGGGACTTTGTTGCAAAGGCAAGAAAAATTCAACCTCGTCGACTTATACAAAGACCATTTCAATCCAGCCTACACCAGTGAAGAACTGGCTTTATTTAAGGATGGGAAAACCACTGACCCGCTTGTCGAACAGTACCAAAAATTTTTAACCTCTACTAATCACGTCATTTTCATCTTTCCTATTTGGTAGAATGACACACCTGCAATCATCAAAGGCTTTATCGATAAAGTCATGAAAAAGAAATTTGCCTACGAGGTCGGAAAAACTGGTCTTATTGGGCATTTGACCCACATTGAAAAAGCTACAATCCTCACCACATCTACTTCACCAACTTGGTACTTAAGACTTTTTTGTGGCGATGCCATCAAGCGCGTTTTCATCAACGCTACCTTAAAACAACTCGGAATTAAGCATATCACATGGCAAAATATGGGAAATATCGATAAAAGCACCGCACAAGATCGCCATGACTTTCTAAATAATATCAACCTTTAAAGCAAATCAGCACCCATTGGGGTGCTGATTTTAATTGTCTTTATAGTACTCAAAAGCAATGGTGTAAGTCTTTTCTTCATTAGCTTGAAAGACAATATCGCCAAAACCATCATGATTAATCGCATCAGGTAAGAATTGAGCTTCAAGAGCTATCGCTTCAAATTCTTTTGCCATTTTACCCTTATCACGCGCTGGGTAGATGCCATCAGGAATGCCAACCATACTGTAAGCAACCCAAGCATTACGATCTGAATAAAGTTTAACAGCATCGCCACTTTCTTCATCTTTTAACTCACCACAAGGTGCATCAAGTGAAGCTGGGACTAAAAAGGCATCATCAAATCCACCTGTCGCCTTAATGGCATCTCCAAGATTTCTGCCAGCTCTAAAATCATAAGCTGTTTCAGAAACGTCAATGAGTTTTCCTGTTGGAATTAGGTCATCACGCGTTTCCAAATAATGGTCCGCTGCCAAAGTAAAGACATGTTTTGTCAAATCTTGTCTTTCTCCAAGGTTAAAGTACACATGATTCGTTGGATTAAATAGTGTCGCTTGACCGCCATTTTTACCAGTGTAAGTGATTGTAAAACGATTGTCGTTATCCAGCGTAAAACGTGCTGTTACCAACATATCACCAGGGAAACCATCCACACTTTCTTTAGCATTATATGTCATGACAATGCTAGTTTGATTGCGTTCTAAATCAACACAAGCTTTCCAAATTTGCTTATGAAAACCTTGAGGCCCACCATGAAGAGTGTTGCCATTTTCATTTTGCGGAAGTTGCATGAGTTTTCCATCAAGTTTAAACTGACCATGATTAATGCGTCCAGCAACACGACCAATAGATTGTCCAGCGCACAAAGTATTCTTGCCATATTCATCAGGATCATCAAAACCAATGATGATATTTTTGTGTCCACCTTTTCCATCTGGCACCAAAAATTCTTGCCAAGTTGCTCCCAAAGTTAACAAACCAACTTGCACATCATTGTCATTGACAATCGTGTATTTTTCAATATTTTTCCCATTAATTGTTGCTACAATTTCTTGTACTACTTTCATTTTTCTCCCTCTTTCTTAGGTCTTGTCTTTATTTTACTCCTCCTAAAATTTTTTGTAAACGTTTTCTGTTTGTTTTTACCAAGTTTTTACCAACAAAAAAATCCTGCCCTTAAGGACAGGATTCATCTATTTAAACTTATTTTACAACAATGTTAACAAGTTTATTAGGTACCGCAATCACTTTGATAATGTCTTTACCAGCGATTTCATCTTGAATTTTTTCGTTTGCAAGAGCAAGTTTTTCAAGTTCTTCACGGCTTGAGTCTTTTGGTACAACAAGTTTTGCACGAACTTTACCTTTGATTTGGATAACAATTTCAACGTCGTTTTCAACGAGTTTTGATTCGTCCCATGTTGGCCATGCAACGTATGAAATTGATTCACCTGAATGTGTCAATTCTTGCCACAATTCTTCTGAAAGGTGTGGTGCAAATGGTGCTAACAATTGTACAAATCCTTTAGCGTAGTCAGCATAGAGTTTGTCTTCTTTGTTTGCTGCGTTAACAAATACCATCAATTGTGCGATAGCTGTGTTGAATTTCATTGCTTCAAGTTGTTCAGTGACAGCTTTGACAGTTTCGTTATAAACTTTATCCAAGTTACCATTGTTTTCTGCAACAACTTCTTTTGTTGTCAACAAGCGGTAAACGCGGTCGAGGAATTTACGTGAGCCTTCAAGACCTTCTTCAGACCAAGCGATCGAAGCATCAAGTGGTCCCATGAACATTTCGTATACACGAAGTGTATCAGCACCGTAACGTTCAACGACGTCATCTGGGTTAACAACATTTTTAAGTGATTTAGACATTTTAGCTGGGGCTTGTTCAAGTTCTTCACCAGTTTCAATGTGGAAGAATGAACCATCACGTTTTTCAACTTTATCAGTTGCTACAAGGGCACCACGGTGATCGCGGTAGCTTGTTCCCAAAATCATACCTTGGTTAAAGAGTTTTTGGAATGGTTCTTTGGTTGGAACAACACCTAAATCATAAAGGAATTTGTGCCAGAAACGAGCGTAGAGAAGGTGAAGCACAGCGTGTTCAGCACCACCGATGTAGATATCAACTGGCAACCAAGCTTTTAGAAGCTCTTCATCAGCCAATTTTTCATCGTTGTGTGGATCAATGTAACGTAGGAAGTACCAGCTTGAACCAGCCCATTGAGGCATTGTATTTGTTTCACGACGACCTTTAACACCGTCTTCACGTGTAACTTCAAGCCAATCAGTCAAGTTAGCAAGTGGTGATTCACCTGTACCTGAAGGTTTGATATCTTTTGTTACTGGCAATACAAGTGGAAGTTGATCTTCTGGAACAGCTGTTGTTGTACCATCTTCCCAGTGGATGATTGGGATTGGTTCACCCCAATAACGTTGACGTGAGAAGAGCCAGTCACGAAGACGGTAAGTTACTTTCTTATTACCAACACCTTCTGCTTCAAGCCATTCGACCATTTTGTCAATAGCTTGCGCTTTATCAAGACCATCTAGGAAACCAGAGTTGATGTGAAGTCCATCTTCTGTGTAAGCTTCTTCTTCAACATTTCCACCTTCAAGAACTGGAATGATTTCTAGGTTAAATTGTTTTGCAAATTCCCAGTCACGTGTATCGTGAGCAGGAACAGCCATGATAGCACCAGTACCGTAGCTTACAAGAACATAGTCAGCAATCCAGATTGGCATTTCTTTACCGTTTACTGGGTTGATTGCATAGCTACCAGTCCAAACACCTGTTTTTTCTTTAGCAAGGTCTGTACGAGCAAGGTCTGATTTAAGGCTTGCTTGGTGTTTATAATCAGCAACAGCTTGTGCTTGTTCAGGTGTTGTAATTGCTTCAACAAGTGGGTGTTCTGGTGCCAAAACAGCGTAAGTTGCACCAAATAGTGTATCTGGACGAGTTGTGAAGACTGTGAAGTCTTTGTCGCTATCTTTAACTTTGAAAGTTACGTTAGCACCAGTTGATTTACCAATCCAGTTACGTTGCATGTCTTTGATTGATTCTGGCCAATCAAGGTCATCCAGGTCTTCAAGCAAACGTTCTGCGTAAGCTGTGATTTTAAGCATCCATTGACGCATTGGTTTACGAACAACTGGATATCCACCACGTTCTGAAGTTCCGTCCGGAAGCACTTCTTCGTTGGCGATAGCTGTACCTAATTCTTCAACCCAGTTAACTGGTACTTCAGCTTCGTATGCCAAACCTTTTTCGTACAATTTTGTGAAAATCCACTGAGTCCATTTGTAGTAGTTAGGGTCAGTTGTGTTCACTTCGCGGTCCCAGTCATATGAGAAACCAAGTGAGTTGATTTGACGTTTGAAGTTGGCAATGTTTTTAGCTGTAAATTCAGCTGGGTCATTACCAGTGTCCATTGCGTATTGTTCTGCTGGAAGACCAAAAGCATCCCAACCCATTGGGTGAAGCACGTTGTAACCTTGAGCGCGTTTAAAACGGCTAAGAATATCAGTCGCAGTGTATCCTTCTGGGTGTCCTACGTGAAGACCAGCTCCAGATGGGTATGGGAACATGTCTAATGCGTAGAAGTTTGGTTTATCCGCATCTGT
The DNA here is from genome assembly GCF_004352745.1 of Streptococcus sp. KCJ4932. NCBI lineage: Bacteria > Bacillati > Bacillota > Bacilli > Lactobacillales > Streptococcaceae > Streptococcus > Streptococcus sp. KCJ4932. The sequence goes on from NZ_SJWW01000010.1 coordinate 27,077, forward strand.
TCCTGTTTTAAAAGTATGGTTATCGGCCCAAAAAGCCTGCCATTTTTTCTCAATCTCTTTGTGATTATAAGTTGCCATGTCATTTCTCCATGTTCTTAGTATTGGTTACTATTATACCACGAAAAGAATAAAGAAAAAAGGCGAAATCACGGGGGATTTCGCCTTTTAGTAGCTAATCAAAAAATTTTTACAAATCAAAGATTTCCTGATTCATCTGACAGATATTCTTTCAATTTTGCCATATCATTTTTGGCATCTACTAAACCAACTTGGTAGATTTCTTCGTATTTTTCTGGGTTTGTTTCGAGTCGGCCGATTTCCAGGTTTTGACTTGGGCGAATGGCAAAGAGCTCACCTTTCTTTTCCAAATCAATAATGTGCTCAACCGTGTCATTGTAGTGCTGATAACGTTTTGAAGCTACTTCTACGAATTTTGGATATTTTCTGTAAAAGAGTTTGTAAAGACGACCGCTACTTGGTTTTTTACGATAATCAATCGGACGCGTTAGCACCACAATCAATTTATCAAAGCCTAGACTTCTTGCAAAATCAACTGGAATGCTGTCTGACAAACCACCGTCAAGATATTTTTGTCCTTTCCATTCCACGATTTTTGAAGCTAATGGCAAAGCAGAGCTAGCTCGGAGCAGCTCCATTTGCTCAAAGACATTATCAACTTTGTGGTATTCGGGTTTCCCAGTCGCTAGATTCGTCACCGTTGCGTAAAAAGGAACTCCTGACTCTTCAAAAGCTTTTTCATCAAAAACATCTAATTCCATTGGAACCTTGTAATAGGCAAAGTCTTTATTAACGACATTTCCTGTTTTTAACCACGAACGAAGCCCCATATAATTTGGGTAAGAAGCGTATTTTTTATTGTAACGAATGGCACGACCTTTTTGTTTTGACAAGAAATTAACGCCAAAAAGTGCCCCTGCTGATACCGAAACAACACCATCAACCTTGATACCAGCCTCTAAAAAAGTATCTAGCACTCCTGCTGTATACAGGCCTCGCATGCCGCCACCTTCTAGTACTAAACCAACAGACATTCTCTTCCTCCGTTCTTTCTAATTTTGTTACTTATTATACCAAAAAACAAGCTATTTAGATGGATTTTACTATGTTATAATAGTCCTAAGAATTCAAAGGAGATAGTTATGCGAAAGAAAATCTACAACATTATCGAGCCAACCAAAAATATAACTACCATTGAAAAAATCTATGATATTTTCATGATCCTTGTCATTATTGCAAGTTTACTTCCGCTAACTATCAAAACACATTTTACTTTTTATGCAATTCTGGAGAATGTAACCACTCTGATTTTTATCATTGATTACTTGTTACGCTTGATGACGGCTGATTTCAAACTCAAACAAGGAAAAATCTCTTTCATCAAATACCCTTTTTCTTTCCTTGCGATGACAGACCTTATTGCCATTTTATCTTCTCTATTATTTTGGAATAATACTTTTCGATTATTTAAAATCGTGCGCATGATTCGTACCATTCGCGTTTTCAAACTCTTTCGTTATTCTAGAAGTATTAACATGCTCATCCATGTTCTTAAAAAGCAAAAAGAATCTTTGTTAATCGTTGGAGCTTTAGTTGTTATCTATATTTTCATCTCTGCTCTCGTTATTTTCAATGTCGAGCCAACAACTTTTGGCAACTTCTTTGATGCACTTTATTGGGCGACCATTTCTTTGACAACCGTTGGTTACGGTGATATTTACGCCGTTTCTGCCATCGGAAAATTAATCACCATGATTTCATCAATCCTTGGCGTGGCAATCATCGCTCTTCCTGTCAGCATCATGACCGCAGGCTATCTTGAAGAAATCGAAACACGACGACACAGACATAAACATTAAATAACTAAAAAGCTGAACCCCTTCAAGGAGTTCAGCTTTTTGATATTACAATTCAGCAATTTGGTAAAGTTCCAATTCAGCTTGTGTTTCTGTTCCGAACATGTTAATCATCAATTTAACTTTGTTGTTTTCAATTTCAACAACGCGTCCTTCTTGACCAGAGAAAGCACCGTCGATGATTTGAACCACATCACCAGCTTTGATGTTTGTGTCAACGACATCAACAGTTTGTCCCATTGAGATAAGGATTGAACGGATTTCTTCTTCCAAAAGTGGAGTTGGTTTTGAACGGTTACCGTGTGAACCAACGAAACCAGTAACGTTTGGAGTGTTACGAACAACGAACCAAGCTTCGTCTGTCATAACCATTTCAACCAAAACATAACCTGGGAAGCGATTTTCTTCAACTTCTTTGATTTTACCGTTCTTTTCAACGTTAACAGTTTGTGTTGGGATTTCAACACGCAAGATGTTGTCCAACATGTTGTAAGTTTGTGCACGTTGCAAAAGAGTTTCTTTTACTTTGTTTTCGTAACCAGAGTAAGTTTGTAGCACAAACCAACCTTTATCAAAAGAATCTAACATAATTTCCTCCATTATAAAAAAGCCCCTTAAAGGCTCCTTGGGTGTTTTTCTTTATTTTATTATAGGAAAAATCGCTAGCGCTGTCAATGAATTACTGCTAAAGAAGCTGATTTAACACTTTAAAAGACAGCAAGATATTGCCAAAGATAATCAGCAAAGTTACTAGCGCATAAAGGTAATAACGATAATCAACTAAGCCAAAAGAAAATAGAAAAGCAAGAGAGATAACAGCAGTTATAATACCACCAATCAAGCCTGGAACATATCTCCTTAGCACCAAACTTTGCACAAGATGACCAACAATATGGTAGATATAAGCAATTATAACTGTCACATAAAAACCAAAATGCTTGCTGTAATAGCGGATGCCTAAAACCAATAGCAAAAGCAAGAGTTGCTCCAAAACCGTAAGATTAAAAACCAATGGGCTATAATAAGCTTGAACTTTTTTAGTTGCCTTAGATGCTGGTAACTTTGTCACAAATCCAGGCATAAAAATCAACTCTTCCATCTCATGTATCATAAATAATGCTGGAAAAATCATAAAAAAGGCTATCATGCTCATTACCCCCAAAACTTTTGTTAGCTACTTCAGCTCCATTATGATCTTTAATGACAAAAATAAACAACCGTAGCTCAAAGCTACGGCTGTACTTTAAAATCGATTTAACAAATTCATCACTCCCAGTGAGAGCAATTTATCGAAAATGAAAATAACAATGGTAAAGAATGCTGTATATTCAAGTACAGAGATATAATCTTTCCAACGTTGTTTACGATCTGGCCAAGTTGTTTCACTTAAAATCGTAAATACTCCCTTAATGAATGCCACAGGCGACTCCTCCTTATTCTATCATCTCGCTCATTACTCTAAAGCTGAGAATGACCGCTACAAATTATCGTGTTTCTTTGTGTAGCGTGTATTTTTTACAATGTTTACAATATTTATTAACTTCTAGTCGTACAGGTTTGGGGTTGCTACTAACTCCGATAGAGTAGTTACGGCTTCCACATTCTGTACAAGCTAAACTTGCTTTTTTCTGTGCCATAATTCCTCCGAGACCTTATTTTATCATGTTTTTCGTAAGTTGGCAAGTAACTTAGTTAGTCTGCTTGTTGAACCAACTTGAGAAGCTATCCCAAGCATCTTTAACCGCACGGCCAATCTTATCTCCTGCATCTTGAGCTGATTCTTGAACTTTATCAAGAATGTTATCAGAACTTGAGGATTGACTTGTACTTGTTTGACCATTAGCGCTGTAAACCAAGTCGTAACCATTTTGGCTATAAGCATTTTCAACGGTAAATTCTGTTCCCGCAGTATATGGCAAAATGCTGCTGGCTACTGCGCTAAAGATTGTCGACGCTGTACCAGAACTTGCATCAGTCAGGTAGTGATTTTCATCTGTCGAATCATAACCAATCCACTGAGCGATAACCACATCTGGCGTATAACCAATAACCCATTGATCACTGGTCAAATCAGCATTGAAGTTAGCTTCCACGGTACCAGTCTTACCTGCGATTGTGTAACCATAAGCATTGGCGTTGACCGCAGAACCGTTTGAGAAAGTTCCAAGCATCATGCTGGTCATTTTGTTAGCTACAGATTGGCTAATCACGCGCTTGGTTGATGGCTTGAATTCTGCAATAACATCACCGCTGGCATTTTCAATTTTCGTAATCAAATGTCCTTTCGGCATTACACCACCATTAGCAAAGGTTGCGTAAGCTTGAGCCATTTCAAGTGGGTTGGTTGTAACACCACCACCAAGGGCAACGCCCAATTCTTCCTTAACATTTTTCATGTTAAGACCAAATTTTTGACCGTAGCTCATTCCCTTGCTAACACCGATTTTATGAAGTAAGTAAACCGCTGGGATATTGTATGAATTTGCCAAAGCTTGATACATTGGAAGGTCTGCTGTTTCAATACCGGCGTAGTTCGTTGGAGAATAACCATCGTAATCCCTAGGTGTATTTGGTAAATCAGTCGTAATGGCGTAACCTGAAGCAACAGCTGGTGAGTAAACCACTAGAGGTTTAATGGTTGAACCAGGGCTTCGTGAGGCTTGTGTCGCGTAGTTAAAGCTACGGAAAGTTGCTGAACTTGGGCTGACACGTCCGACCAAACCACGAACCGCACCAGTTGACGGATCCATGGCAACACTAGCTCCTTGGGCTGTTTGACCATCATAATCAGATACTGGGAAATAAGCCGTGTTATCAAAAACAGCTTGCATATTTGCTTGATAGTTTTGGTCTAATTCTGTGTAAATCTTATAGCCGTTGTTGACGATATCATTTTCAGACAAGCCATATTTTTTCTCAGCTTCTTGAATAACCGCATCAAAGTATGAACCGTACTGATAATCATCAGAATTTCCAGTATAAGTATCGTTCAATTCACTTGCGATATCAACTTGCTTAGCTTGATTGGCTTCTGCTTGTGTGATTTTTCCTGCATCAACCATAACTCCTAAGACCGTATTGCGTCGGTTTGTCGCATTTTCTACAGAATAATAAGGGTTATAAATTTCAGGACCTTTTAGCATCCCAGCTAAGATAGCTGATTGTTCAACAGTCAGATTGGCAGCATCCGTTCCGAAATACTTGCGGCTGGCATCTTGGACACCCCAGACCGAATTTCCAAAATAAGCATTGTTCAAATACATGGTCAAGATATCATCTTTACTGTATTTTTTGGTCAATTCAATCGCTAAGAAGAATTCTTTAGCTTTACGAGTGACCGTTTGTTCTTGGCTTAGATAAGCATTTTTAGCCAATTGTTGCGTGATAGTTGACCCACCACCAAAACGTCCCATGGTGAACAAAGCTAAGAAGAAACGAGAGTAATTAATCCCACCATTTTTGTAAAATGAACGGTCTTCTGTTGCAATTACCGCATTTTTCATGTTATCGCTAATGGCGTTTAACTCAACGTAAGTCCCTTTTTGCCCTGAAAGCGAACCAACTTGATTGTCATCTTTATCATAAATAACAGTTGTCGCCTTCAATGCGTCCTGCAAATCCGAGACATTAGTTGATTTGGCAACAGCAAAAAGGTAAGAGCCAATGGCTAAAACACCAATACCAACCAAAATGAGTAAGATTTTTCCAACTCGGTAACGACGCCAGAAACGTCTAATAGGATTCTTAGGCGACGGCATAAAACGCGAAAGCTTTTGCAACCAAGCTGGCTGCTTCTTTGCTTTTTCGTGATACCCTTTACTACGTTGGTAGGTTGGAGCTGCCTGCTCCTTAGTCTTTTCAGTTTCAAAGTCACTTAAGTCATCAGCCAGATAATCATTATCACTTTCCTGACTGGTGTGATTCTTGAAAGGTACTTCTTCTTTTTCTGATTTGAAAAAAGAAAGAAGCTTTTCTTTAATCATTTTAAATTTTGTCATAACCACATTATAACAGTTCTTTTGAAAAACGTCAGATGAAAAGGGATTTCATCTTGATTACAACGTTTTCATCTCTTTTGTGGTAAAATAAAAGTATCAATAAAAACGCTCACAACTTATCTGGTTGTCACAATTGTCCACGATACTTGAACGAGTATTAGAAAGGATTTTACCATGAACAAAGGATTCGAAGCATTCAAAAAAACATTGTCACACGATAGTTTAAAAGCCGTTTACGACGAAACAAAAATCGAAGTTTCAGAAAGTGAAGCTGAAGGGACTGAAGCTTACTCAATGGCTGTCGCAACTCAAATGGCAGTTAACCTTTTGGAAAAATACCACGATTGGCTACACGAAAACGAAGCTAAAGACAAGTAAATCTAGGCGCGCCATAAGGTGCGTTTTTTTGCGCACTCATGCTATAATAGAGCTATGACTTTAACATATACGCTTAAAAATCCTTATCCAGATAGCACAGTTAAGGAACTATTAGAAGAGCATTTACTGATTCCACGAAAAATTCGCCATTTTTTACGCACCAAAAAACACTTACTGATTAACGGGGAAAATATCAACTGGCAGAGCTTGGTCAAAACAGGCGACACTATCCAGCTAACTTTTGATGACGACGATTACCCACAAAAAACGATTCCATTTGGTGATAGCAAGTTAGTTGAATGTCTTTACCAAGATGAGCATCTCATCATTGTCAACAAACCTGAAGGCATGAAGACACACGGCAACGAGCCAAATGAAATTGCTCTACTCAACCATGTGTCAGCCTATGTCGGAAAAACATGCTACGTCATTCACCGCTTAGATATGGAAACGAGTGGCGCTGTTATGTTTGCTAAAAATCCTTTTGTTCTGCCAATTCTAAATCGTCTGCTTGAAAACAAAGACATTTCACGTGAATATTGGGCACTAGCTCAAGGAAAATTTGAACCTAAACACCAAGTCTTTCAAGATAAAATTGGACGTGACCGTCATGACCGCAGAAAACGTGTCGTTGACCGAAAGAATGGTCAAACTGCCCTAACCATCGTTGATCGCCTCAAAGTTTTTCAAAAAGGAACTTTGGTCAAATGTCGTCTAAAAACGGGACGCACGCACCAAATCCGCGTCCATCTGTCAGCACACGGACATGCCATCATCGGTGACCCATTATACAGCAAAATTCCTGCTAAACGTCTCATGCTCCACGCGCATAAACTCAGCTTCACACACCCATTTACTCTTGAAAAAATCAGTGTTGAAGCCAAGTCAAAAACATTTGAAGCAGGATTACATTAAGAGGTTGGGACAAAAGTCACCAACCTCTTTATTTATGCAATTATAATAAGCAAAACGGAGTGATTAAGTGGGTTCTAATGGGTTGATAAATCAACTTTTACACCCCTACTCCCTTTTCTTATTTTTTACTCAAAGTGCTACCAAGCATTGGCTTACTGTAATCAAAATCAGCATCTTTATTTGCTTGCCATACCACTAGGGTAAGTTTGTTACCGTCGACTTTAATACCGAAAGTATATTTAACACCAACGCCGCCAAGACCACTAACTGTAAAGACGCTTGTATCAGCATCGTCCCCGTAAAGGTAATGATAGACATTATTTCCTTTGTCTTCAATACCCGTAACCTTGGTTTGTTTCTTATTATTTTTAGTCGTTTGAGTGATTGTCCCATCAGCCTCAAAGGTAAATGACGTATCACTCTTATCGTCGACTTTCCATGTGCCAAGCATAGCTTCTGGAAAGAGCGACTCTCCTTTGACTTGATTATCTTCATTTGTCACTGTGATACTCTTTTGACCTGAATTAGCGACAACATAAGTCGCGCCAGCTTTCTTCAAGGTTACTTTACCTTCTAAGGTTTGGATGACTTCACCTGATGTTTGCTTTTCAGTATCTGTCGATTTATCGTAGTGGAAATCATAAGTTGCTGTAAATCCTGCCACATATGTTTCCTTGCCGACTTGAGATAGACTGGTCAAGGTGATATTTGGTACTGTTAGACTTGTTGCCTTGCGACTATCGGTCTGCATCTTAGCCTTGATACTTTCTTTCAAGCCTTTGTAAAAGTCATTATTACCGCCGTCTTCAAAAACCGTAGATACCGTTGATGAGTCTTGCCCAGCGTTCAAATACAAAATCATTTGGTCAAAAGCTGATACCAAAACTTTGCCAGCTGTTTCATTATCCAAAAGATTATCGACATTCAAAGCAATCGTGTCCCCATCAGCGATACTTGCTAGAGCTTGTTTTTGTGATTTCAAATCACCATCTGAGAATTTCTTCTTCACATAAGCTTTAGCTGAATCTGTCAACGGGTAATCACTAACCTCGTACTCACCATTTTCCAAAGTGCCTACGCGTGTGTTATCAAAATAAAGCTCACCATCAACTAAGTTACTTGTGACTTTAAAGTTTTTAAAAGTCACCGATAAATCAAGAACCTTGTCCTTACCATCGTAATCTTTACTTAACTCGATTGGTTTGCCATTATATTTTCCAGAAATACTTGCCGTGTAATCAGCGATTGGCAAGCGTTCAAGCTTGACGCTGTAATCAGTTGAATCACTAAGCGCAACTTTCTTTTTATTGAGCAAAATGTCGACCTTATCAACATTCGTCTTAATAGTCAAATCCAAAGGTTTCAAAGCAATACGATAGTTTGGGAAAATCAAAAACTTATGACCGATTTTTTTCACATAAGCATCATCAGAAGCATCAGCTTTCTTCAACTCACTACTTAGCTTGTCAGCTTCTGTTTTTGAAAGTTTACTAAATGTCGCATACTTGGCTTCATCAGTTGTAACCTTTTCATTGTTATCAGCCCAAACGATATAACCTTTGATATTGTCAAAAGTATCCCCAGATTTTTGGTAGGCTGCTACGTAATCTCGAATGACTTGTTTTTTAGAGTAGTGAAAACTTCCCCAAACCACAAAAACCAAGAGTAGCACTCCCACAATCACACTAGGAATCCAGACTTTCTTACGTTTTAGCGTATGTTTAAACTTTTTCATCTTTAGTCTCCCTATTCCATCAAATCTTAAATTATTATTATACCAAAAACTTTTTAAGCTACCATTACAGAAAAATCACACCATATGACACCTAAAAAAGGCGGCTCAAAAAGCCACCCTTGTCATTCAAAAGTCATCTTTGTTATCCACAATAACAAGATAAATCGCACCTAAAACCGCACCTGCAACACCTAACCAAAACATCATAAGCCTACTCCCTTCATACAGTAAGCATATCTAAAACTAAACCAACATTTTCTAACCTTAGTATACTACAGACAGGTCTTTTTTACGATTATTTTATAGCTTTACCAAAGAAAAAAGCAAACCTTACCAAATCAAAAAGGTTTGCTTTTTCCTAAGTTTTTTAGTGTAGCTGTCAGTCTTTTCAGAAAGTTATACAGTCAAGCTGCACCAACATATTTTCAGCTGCCCCCAACTGAAAATACGATGTCAAAAGTAAATCAGTTTACAAGAATGCCTAGCTGAGTTATCAGTCGTTTTTTGGTGTGAACAATCACCTAGCTAAAACACTCTCAATAAACCTATCTCATGTCATATCTCTCGGAAATGTACTAATTTTTGTAATTGAACGCATAATACTACTAATACTACAGACGGTGTCGCTCAATAAGAAAAAAAGATATGACTTATACATCTCAATCCGAAGATTCAGATGTCATGATTAGCATAATGCTAACTCTCCTGGATAAAAATCCATCCCTTTAGAGCAATACTTTCCATTACACATGACTCCCAAAAATCAAAAGCTCCCAAACAATTGATTTATTCACATGTAAAAACATCTTGCCTAACCAAGACTAATATTGCTCTGTAAGTACTTCTTCAAATACTTACGAGTATAATATACCACGGAAAAAAGCACTTATTAGAAATTCGCAAATATGAAAATTCAATTTTTGTTTTTTCATATATGATAATTTTAAGTTTTCCCTGTTTTTTACGATACAATAAGGACATAGGAGGTCATTATATGCCTAAGAAAATTTTTTTATTAATAGCACTTCTTATTCTGGCCTTTTTAATCCAAAGTCTATTCACTCTAATAAAAACCGGAAAGTTTAATCCTTCAATTTTTATTATTTATATCATTTAATAAATTGTTCCAAATGTTCCTCTAAGAGCTTAGCCATTGTAGGATTTCCTAATTTTTTAACCATTTCAATACACTCTCTCATCGGTTGAACATCATCAGTCTCACCTTTCAAATAAGCCAAGGTATCTTTTAAAAAGGTTAAAAATACTACGGTAAACATGTCTTGATAATTAATCATGCTTTCTAGCTTAGTCATAAAATAAGTCGTGTAGTAAAGCTGATTACGCTCAATCAAAGCTAAGATAATATTAATAAAGGTCAACTGCGCAGCTTTTTTATGTTGAGGAAGTGACAGATAAAATTCATTGCGTTCAGCAAGCGCTCTTCCTAAGAAAATCAAATCAGCATCAGATAAAATCGACATGGTGTTTCCAAAAAGATAAAGTTCATACTCTGTCCATTGTTCGATGCTATAGAGATATTGCGTCAAAAATTGCTTATCATCTTCTTTAATCTCATAACTTGGATCAAGGGCATAAATAGCACTGACAATATCAATCCTCGTCAAACGATTATAGGTATCAAAATTTTCGTCAGCTTCAAAATTTTTCAGCACCTCTTTAAGGCCTTCAATATCACCAGCCACTTGTAAATTAGCCAACTGGTTTCCAAGTCTAAAATAAGAACTTTCTTGATAATGATTCAGGGCGTGTCCAAATTCTGAAAAGCTCATGTGAATCGCTGAAATCGCCACTAAAAGTTTGTCTGCTGTAAGCATGCTTTGCCCATTTTCAAACTTTGATAACTGCGAAACTGACAACTTCTGACCAGCAACATCTTTTAACTTTAAGCCCCGCGCCATGCGTAATTCACGATATAGCTCGCCTAAGCTCATCATTTCTTTTTCATCCACGATAACACACCCCTCTTTCTAAAAAATTGCTTTTTTTAATTATATCAAATTCTTTTTAGATAAATAAATCACATAATCAACAAAAAGAACACCTCGCTTGAGGTGTTCTTTCTAATTAATCTATTCGAATTTTGAATTAGAATCCGCCCATCATTGATGGATCCATGCCAGGAGCTGCTGGTGTGCTTGCAGCAGGTTCTGGATGGTTAGCTACAACCGCTTCTGTTGTAAGAATAAGGCTTGCGACTGAGGCAGCATTTTGAAGAGCTGAACGTGTTACTTTAACTGGGTCAATAATACCAGCTTCAACCATGTTCACCCATTCACCGTTAGCAGCGTTAAATCCTGTACCAACTTCTGAGTTTTTCAAACGTTCAATGATAACTGAACCTTCGTAACCAGCGTTGAAGGCAATTTGACGAACGGGTTCTTCAAGAGCGCGAAGAACGATGTTACGACCTGTAGCTTCATCACCGTCAAGTTCAAGTTCAGCAACTTTAGAAATAACGTTAACAAGGGCAGTACCACCACCAGCAACGATACCTTCTTCAACAGCGGCACGTGTTGCGTTAAGGGCATCTTCAATACGCAATTTCATTTCTTTAAGAGCTGTTTCTGTAGCCGCACCAACTTTGATAACTGCAACACCACCAGCTAATTTAGCCAAACGTTCTTGAAGTTTTTCGCGGTCAAATTCTGATGTTGTTGAAACAAGTTGTGATTTAATCACGTTGACACGGTTAGCGATAGCATCTGCATCACCAGCACCTTCAACGATAACTGTGCTGTCTTTATCAACAGTTACTTTAGCTGCTTGACCAAGAGCTGCCATGTTAGCATCTTTCAACTCAAGACCAAGATCTTCTGTAATCACTGTAGCACCAGTCAAAATAGCGATATCTTCAAGCATTGCTTTACGACGATCACCAAATCCTGGAGCTTTAACAGCTACAACGTTGAATGTACCACGGATTTTGTTAAGAACAAGTGTTGGAAGAGCTTCACCATCAACGTCATCAGCGATGATAAGAAGTGGACGGCTTGTTTTAAGCACTTCTTCAAGAAGTGGCAAGATATCTTGAATGTTTGAGATTTTCTTGTCTGTAATCAAGATGTATGGATTTTCAAGGTCAGCGACCATTTTTTCGTTGTCAGTAACCATGTATTGTGAAAGGTATCCACGGTCAAATTGCATACCTTCGACAACATCAAGTTCTGTTTCCATACCACGTGATTCTTCAATTGTGATAACACCGTCATTACCAACTTTTTCCATGGCTTCTGAGATGTATTCACCAACTTTTTCAGAACGTGATGAAACGGCTGCGACTTGGGCAATAGCTTCTTTATTAGCAACTGGTTGAGCGATTGATTTCAATTCGTCAACAGCTACTTTAACAGCTGCTTCAATACCACGACGAATACCGATTGGGTTAGCACCAGCAGTCACGTTTTTAAGACCTTCGCGAACGATAGCTTGTGTCAATACTGTGGCAGTTGTTGTACCGTCACCAGCGATGTCATTTGTTTTAGAAGCAACTTCTGAAACCAATTTTGCACCCATGTTTTCAAAGTGGTCTTCTAGTTCGATTTCTTTGGCAATTGTCACACCATCATTAGTGATAAGTGGTGAACCAAATGATTTTTCAAGAACAACGTTACGACCTTTAGGGCCTAAGGTTACTTTAACTGTATCTGCTAAAATATCTACCCCACGCATCATACTTGCGCGTGCATCTGATGAAAATTTAATATCTTTTGCCATATCTATTCCTCTGTTTGATTTCTATTAATATACTATTTTATTAATCTATCTTACGCCAATACGGCTAAAATTTCAGCTTCACGAACGATAGTAACTGTATCGTCACCATCTTTCACTTCGACACCTGCACCAGTTTCAATAATCACTTTATCTCCAGCTGCAACACTTGGTGCGACCAATTCACCTGTCAATGTACGGGCACCAGTACCAACAGCTACAACAGTTGCCGTTTGTGTGCTTTCTTTGCCTGCGCCAGCAAGGACAAAACCACCAACTGTTTGTTCTTTTTCTTCTTCAACTTTCAAGACCACACGGTCACCTAATGGTTTCAACATGCTTTTGCCTCCAATATTTTTATTGTTATTAGCACTCCTTACATTAGAGTGCTAATGTCTACAAAAACTATTCTAACACTTGGTCAAAAATAGTCAAGAAAAAAACACTAAAAAACAACTTAGACGCTAAGTCATCTAAGTTGTTTTTCTTATTACCCCAAAACTAGGGCGTCATCATTTAAGACTTGACCACTATTTTTATGGAAGAGGTCCATGAGCTGGGCAACAGTTAAATTTTTCTTTTCTTCGCCACGAACGTCCACAACGATTTTACCGTGGTAAAGCATAACCAAACGGTTACCATACTCAATAGCGTGTTCCATATTGTGGGTAATCATCAAGGTTGTGAGTTCTTGCTCTTCAACGACTTTCTTGGTCAGTTGCATGACCATGTCACTTGTTTTAGGGTCAAGGGCCGCAGTATGTTCATCAAGAAGAAGAACTTTTGGACGAACCAAGGTTGCCATGGCAAGCGTGAGTGCTTGGCGTTGCCCACCTGATAGAAAGGCTGCATCAGTCTTCATACGATTTTCCAAACCTAAACCAAGCTCAGACAATTTCTCTTTGAAGAGTTGACGTTCTGCTTCAGTGATTGATTTTTTGAAGAAGCTGCGCTTTTTCCCACGACGATAAGCAATGGCCATATTTTCTTCAATCGTTAAGTTAGTTGCTGTTCCCATCCGAGGGTCTTGAAAAACTCGGCTGATATCTTTTGAACGTGCAGCAACTGAAGCCTTACGAATGGATTGTCCTTCCAAAAGAATATCTCCTTCGTCAATCTCAACCACACCTGCGATAGAGTTCATCAAAGTAGATTTACCAGCACCATTTCCTCCAATCACTGAGATAAAATCCCCTTGTTCGATGTCCAAGTCAAGGCCTCGCAAGACATGATTTTCGTTAACGGTTCCTTTTTCAAAAGTTTTATGGATATTTGATAAGCTTAAAAGTGCCATTATGCCTTACCTCCTGGTGTCAATGTTTTTGAGGGTTTGATGTGTAGTTTATTGCGAATTTCTGGAACATAAAGAATCAATGCAAGAAGGACTGCCGAAGCTAGTTTAAGCATTTGTGCGTCTACGTTCATGGCTAAGATAATGACAAGAACCAAACGGTACAAGATTGATCCAAGAACGATTGACCAGAGACGTTTGCCAAGTGGCAAGTATTTGACAATCACTTCTGCAAGAATAATTGAAGCCAAGCCATTAACGATTGTTCCTGTTCCCATATTCATATCAGCGTAGCCATTATTTTGCGCTAAGAGTGAGCCAGCAAGAGCAATCAAGCCATTTGAAATCATGTAACCAAGAATTTTCATACGGTCAACTTTAATCCCGTTAGCTTCACCCATAGCAAGGTTATCACCTGTCGCACGAAGAGCGAGTCCCATTTGTGTGTTCAACAAGACGACAAGTAGTAAAATCACCAAAGCTACAAAGATGACACCAATCAAAATCACGGCGTAAAGTTTTGAAAGGCTGAGAGCTGACGTCATCACTGTTACAAGAGTTTCTTGACCCGCTAGGGAAACATTAGCACTACCAAGGACTAAAAGGTTAACTGAGTAAAGAGCTGTCAACACGATAATCCCTGTTAAAAGTGCTGGAATTTTCATCTTAGTATGCAAGAAACCAGCAACGGCTCCAGCTAACATCCCAGCCACAAAACCACCAATAGTCGCAATCAACGGGTTAATGCCGTTGACAATCATGATAGCTGTTGAAGCTGCCCCAAGTGGGAATGAACCTTCAGCAGAAAGGTCTGCAATGTCCAAAATACGGAAAGTAATGAAAACCCCGATTGCCATAATAGCCCACAAAAGACCTTGTGAGATAGCTGTCAAAACAATATCAATCCAAGCATTTGAAGCTTTTTTCGCTGACTTATTTGATGTTTTTGTCGGATTTGCTTTAGCAGTGCTACTTGCCTGCGTACTTGTCTTTTCACTATCATCAGTCGATGCTTTAGTTGCTTCATTTTCAATGCTACTTAAGTCAATGCCAAGCGTTTTTGCCATGTCATCATTAGCTACTACGTTAAGAGCTTTTGGATATTCTGCTGCTACTTGGCTGACATCTTCACCCTTGATAATGCGAACAGCTAATTTAGCTGTTTGACGACCAAGCGCCTCGTAATTGGCACCGTAAGTGAAAAGGACGCCTTGGTCAACTACGTCTGCAGAGCCACCAACAACTGGAACTTTCATTTCTTTTGATAGTTCTGTAAGTAGTGAAATGGCACTGACAATCATATTATCTGTTGGGATGAAAAGAACTTGTGTCTGGCTCATCAAGCTTTTAGCCGTATCTTGCACGTCATTCGTTGATGAAATCCCTTTGGTAATGACATTAATGCCTGCTTTAGCAAATTCTTTTTGTGCTTCTTCAACTTGAACTTCTGAATTACGTTCATTAGTGGTGTACATAATCCCAACTTTTTTCACATCAGGCATAACTTTTTGCAACAATTCTACCTGTTTTGAGATAGGAGACATATCGCTCGTTCCAGTCGCAATGCCGTTAGGAGTTTCCATAGTATCTACTAGTTTAGCTGATACAGGATCTGTAACAGCTGTAAAGACTACTGGAACATCTGTTGATAGATTTGACAAAGTCTGCGCTGCTGGAGTGGCAATCCCTAGAACCAAATCATTGTTAGAAATCAAGTTAGTTGAAATGGTTTGAAGATTAGACTGGTCGCCTTGAGCATTTTCATAATCTAGCTTAAGATTCTTACCTTCGACATAACCTTCTTTTTTCAACTCATCCACAAAGCCTTTACGCGCAGCAGTCAATGATGGATGTTCCACATATTGGAGAATGCCAAGATGGACAACATCTTTGCTTGCATTTTTATTTGACGAACACCCTACTAAGGTGAGGGCAGCTAACATAACTGCCATCAAAGCCGTTAAACCTTTTTTCATAATTTACCTTCCTCTACTTTTTACCTACTTGCCTAAAGCACGTGCTAGACAAGTTAACCTAATATCACCATTAGGGATTTCCCCTAAATCAATCACAACAAAAACCAGCTAGTTCAAAAAACTAACTGGTTTTTACGCGTATGCAAAAAAAGTAGAAACACTTAAAAGCCAGTTAGATTTTTGAGTATCTAATCGGCTTTTCAAAACAGGAAAAATGCTTTAGCTTCATAGATACAAACGCAGGTGACGTTTGCATCCATGGTGGCTACAAACGTCTATCTAAAGAAACTAAAGTAATAGTATCGATTCAGTTTTTCAGTCGTTATAGACGTTAAATTAAGCATACTTTTTCTCCTGTTAAGAATAACAAATCAATGAGTGCTAGGTATTGACTTGCATCAATTGTTTTTGATTGTAAACTAGTCTACCCTTATTTTGATGTTTTGTCAATATATTTTTAAAATTCAGAAAAAATAGCAATAAAAAAGTTCCTAGCATGGAGATTATCTGCTAGAAACTTTTTCATGTTGAGTGTTTGAGTAAGTATTGTAATTTTTTGTATTGTTATTTTAGAATAGTTTTTTAAAAAGATTGGAGTTTTGTTTCAAAATCATCAATAACCTTGGCAACATTCTTTTTGCCATGGTATATGCCGTAACCAAATAACAGCATTCCTATACTTCCAGAAATCATTAAGACAAAACCGAGAATTAGCAAAATGATGTGTTTGTTAAAGAAATAAATGAGTAAAAATCCTAAACTCGTTACTGCTAGAAATAAGGTCATCCAACGGCCTAAATTTTCAAGCATGTGTTTTTGATAAGCTATTTCAGTTTCATAACCTCTGATTAATTCTGATTTTGTCATAATAATTCCCTTCAATATCTGCTGGATTAGTAAGATAGACCTGGATTGAAGAATCCGACAAGAACACCGACAAAGGCAATGACTACTAAAAGAAGCATTACTTTGATTGGTGAGATGTTTTTCTTAGCCATCAACCACCAGCAAAAGACGATAAATAGTGCTGTTAAGAATCCTGGGTAAACAGCATCCAATTTATCTTGAAGTACCAAGTAAGGGTGTTTGGCACTACCAAGTTGGAATGATGTTTTAACTGATACCCAAGTTGCGGCAACACCACCAACAACCATACCACCGACGATTGAGACAGCTTTACGAATGGCTTGACCTTGGGCACCGACAAGGAATTCAACGGCTTTATCACCGAGTTCATATCCTTTGAAGTAGGCAAATTTCATACCAAAGTAAGCAAGCAAGTTCCACACAAGAATGTAGAAGATAGCACCGATTGGTGAGCCACCAGTTGAAAGACCAAGAGCGATACCCAAGATAACTGGAATCAAAGTACCAACGACAAGTGAATCACCGATACCAGCAACTGGTCCCATAAGCCCTGCACGAAGACCGTTGATGGTTTCATCATCGACTTCTTCAGAACCATTAGCACGCGCTTCTTCAAGCCCTGCTGTGATACCAACGATAAGGGCACCGAGTTGAGGTTCAGTATTGAAGAATGCTGTGTAAGTTTGCATTGAACGCGCTTGGTCTTCTTTCTTGTCATACAATTCTTCTACGATTGGAAGCATTGATGTCAAATAACCAAAGGTTTGCATGTGTTCTTGTGAGAAACATGTCAAGTTACCATAGTACCAATGATGGAAAGATTTCATCAAGGTTTTTTTAGTTAATTTCTTTTGAGCCATCTTAGATATCCTCCTCATCATCGTCATCAAAATCATCTACTGCAGCAGTTGCTTTTACGTGTTTTGCCATTTCAAGTTCGTAGAACAATACCGCAAAAATCAATGAAATCACTGCACATGATACCAAGTTCAAACCAAGTGAAGCTGCCAAAGTGAAACCAACAAAGAATGGGATGAAGTCAGTCACTTTTTCAACAATTTGTTTCAAAAGAATGGCAATTCCGACACATGGTAACAAAGCACCAACAGTAAAGAGAGTTTTCATTGGGATACCATCCATTGGAAGAGCATCTTTCATTGCAGTAACAGCAGTTGCACCAAGTTTACACATGATTAATGTTGGTACAAATGAAAAGACAATGTGTGATACCCATGGGTATAACCAGTCAACCTTGTAAAGTTGTTTGAAGTTACCTTTTTCAACCGCACGCCAACCGATATGTTGCCAAACAAGGTTCATTGTTGCTGTTCCGTAGAAAAGAACTGTACCAACAGTACCAACAAGAGTCCCCATTGATTTAGCCAAATTAGCCGCATCAGCTGAGTCAGCTGACAAACCTTGTGAATGGATGGCTACCATTGCCAAAGGAATACCAATGTATGATACCGCACGCACATCAGCTGAAACTGTACCACCCGGTGTTACAAGCGCAATGTAAACCAATTGCATTGCCACACCACAGATGACACCTGTTTTGATATCACCAAGAATAAGACCACAGACAAGACCACCGACTAATGGACGACCAAGAGTATAGTTACCAATGGTTGTACCACCAAGCCCAGGCATTGAAGACAAACATGCAAACAAACCTAACAAGGCCGCTTGAAACCAAGAAATTGCCATAATACTTCTTCTCCTATATTAAGATACAAAGAGCGTTAAGAAATCCGTATAAAAATAGGAAACTGACGACGTGTCATTGGGACACTAGGAAGTTTATCTTTTTTACTAGGATTTCAGCTCGTGTTTAATTACTAAAATACAAAGAGCGTTACGAGCACTGGCAAAATAGGAGTTTTGACGAAGAGTTACCAGACTCTAGAAAAAAACTATCTTTTTGACACAGCTCGTAGCTCGAGATACAAAGAGCTACTTTGTTAGCTCATTAATAACCAAATTTTGATTTAAAATCTGACCAATAACCAATTGATACGTCTGGCAACAATTGGAATTTCACTTTGTAACCAGCTTTTTCGATTGCTTCAATGGCATCTGCTTCTTCTTGAGTGATTGATTGGTTATTACCAAGTTTGACAGCACCAGGTCGGTCATTACATGGGCCAACGATGATTTCTTTAACATCACTTGGAACAAAACCTTGATCCACCAAGATTTTTTTCATGTCAATTGGATTTTTAGTAATCACGAAATAACGCGTATCTGAATCCAAAACTTTTTGTGATTTTTTACCAAAAGCATCTACTGACCAAACGAAGGTTTTCTTATCAGAAGCACCTTTATATGCTTGTGTCAACACTTTGTTGCTAGCTGCCGCATCGTTTACAGCAATCAAACCATCGCATGGGTATTCTTTTGCCCAACGTGTTACAGTTTGACCGTGAATCATACGGTCATCAATACGTACAAATGAAACTGTCATTTTTTCTTCCCCTTACCTTAAATATCGTCTTCTTCGTCGTCTGAAACGATTTTGAATTCTTGAAGAGCCGCTTGAGCTTCTGGCAACACAGCTTGAACAAAAGCATCGCCCTCAAGCATATCTTTCATCACTGCTGAGGTAATTGCCATTGGTAAATTCATACCGCCTAAAACAATAGCGTCATCAAGTTTGCCAACTTCATCCAAGACACTGCAAGCTGTTGTCAGTGGGCTTCCGCCAACAATATCTGCAAGAACTACAACTGAATCTTCAGCTGTCAAACCTGAAATGGCTTGTCGAAAGTCTTTTGCAAAGTCATCAACTGTTTTGCCATCTTTCAAACCAATAGCGATAACTTGGTCCATTTTATCTCCCGCAAACATTGCTAGAGATGTTTTCAGACCTTCAGCAAAACCACCATGACTCACCAGTAGTAAATACTTCATAGTTTTTATCTCTCCTTCTCTGATTATTATTCTAGCAAGTCATTAAGCGTTTTCACACTCTCGATTGTCACACGCTTGGGCTGATAAATGTCATCTCAAAAATGACAATTGTCACACAAAAAAACCAAGCACACGCTTGGTTCTCTTTATTTATTATTCAAATTGTCCTCAATCCTTTTTTGAATTGAAAACAAATCCGTCTCAACACTATTTTCAGCAATGGCTTTGCTAATGAGATAATCAGCTTGCCCAATCACACTGTTATAAGTTTTAAACGTTGGCTTGGTAATTCCCTGACTTAGCATAGAGTCTAGAGTCGATACCGTCAAAGAATCTGGTCCGAAGCCTTCTTCTTTTAATTTTTCCTTAGAAGCTTTACTTTGCATGACTGACTTCAAAACAGAACTTCCCTGTGAATAATCAAAAACAGACTGCTGGGTTTCTTTATCCGTGCAGAGGAGTTTTAAAAATTCCCAAGCTGCTGATCGGTGTTTGGTTTGAGAAGAAATAGCATACAGAGAAGTTGACACTTGGGTTGCATCCACGCCTTTTTTGCTAGCAGGCATGGTGACACAAGACCAAGAAAAAGTAGAATACTTGGCTACATGATAAGGATAAGGTTTGTAGGTACGGTAAGTGGCTAAAGACATAGGTAGAAAAGCAACCTTTCCTTCGTCAAAGTCTTTACTAGTCACATCATAATTCCCATTTAAAGCTTTTAATTGCGTAATCAATGACAAAGCTTTTTTAACCTTGTCACTATCAAAATAAGCCTTCGTTCCCGTCGCATTAAACAACTTTCCACCGTAAGCTGCGACTGCTTGCTGCCAATCATAACCTGCACAGCCATACTGGTCAATCGCCCCGTCACCATCAGTATCCTTGGTGACTTGTTTACAAATCTTATAAAAATCATCCACTGTCCAACCAGATTTTGGAATCTGGATACCTTCTTTTTTCAGCAAATCAATGTTAATACACATCATGGTTGGATTGCTTTCAAATGGCAAAGCGTAGTGTGTGTGATTGTACTCGCCAGCTTGATAAGAAGATTGGTAAAAAATCGAATCGTAAAAACTCGTGCTGATATTACTATCCAGATTTGCCAGTGCACCTGTTGAAGATAAAAGGTTAAAGTCATCTTCTGGCACAATGAAAACATCAGGCTGTGTACCCGCGACAATCTGGTCGGTCAACCAAGTCGAATAATCTGACTTTGAAATTCCACTTTCATAAACCACTTTAACGTTAGGATGCAATTTTTCAAAACGCTTAATCGCGCTATCAATGACTTTATAGTCATTACCATTTGGCACATCCCAGCTACTACCAGCATAGACACCAATTTTGAGGACTGTTTTTTGCTGCATGCGATAATAAGCATAGCCACCAAGCCCCACGCAAAGGGCAAGCAGTAAAACAAGCAAAAAGCGATATTTTTTTAGCCTAGTCATGGTCATCATCCTCAAAAGATTTTAAGGTAACTCCAGTCTGCACTGCCCAAATAGCTAACTGTGTGCGGTCACGTAAGTTCAATTTCGAGAGAATATTAGACAGATAATTTCTGACCGTTCCTTCTGACAAATATAATTTTGCTGCAATTTCTTTATTGGATAGTCCAAACCCAATCTGCTGAATAATACGCCACTCCATTTTATTGATATCTTGCGTCAAGCTGTCATCAACTTGAATAGCATAATTTGACTGTGCCATTTGCGAGAAAAGTTTGAATACCTTAGTGGCAATATCTGGATTCAACATGGCACGACCGTCATTAACGGTCACGACCGCATCATGCAACTCATCCATCGATGTTCCCTTTAGCAGATAACCACTGGCACCATATTTTAAGGCACTGTAAATGAAATCATCGTCGTCAAATGTCGTCAAAATAATGACTTTAACATTTGGAAATTGAGCTTTCACAGCTTTGGTGCAGACCACGCCATCCATTTTAGGCATACGAATATCCATTAAAATCACATCTGGTTTGGCAGTTGGTAAGACTTCCAAGACTTCTGTCCCATCGCTCACTGCACCAACAACTTCTATATCAGGATAAGCAGACAAGACGATTTTCAAGGATTCTCGTATTAATTCCTGGTCGTCTGCAATAAGTACTCGTATCATTCTTCTTCTCCTTTTATTTTGGGGATATGAATGGTCGTCGCAAAACCATCTTTACCTGAAAAAGCGACCTGACCACCGATAATGGCCAAACGTTCTGTCATTTGTGTCAATCCAAAGCCGTAAGTGATTTTCTCACTACCTGTCCCGTTATCCTTAATCAACAAAACGTAATCCTCTTGATTAAGCATGCTAATCTTAATCTTTGTTGCTCGCCCATGACGCAAAGAATTAGTCACAGATTCCTGAATCACACGGAAAATCACGTCTTCTTTAGTTTTATCAAAATCGACATTGTCCCAATGATAATTCAAATCAATCTGCAAATGAGATAATTCTTGGTATTCATCGAGCATTTTTTCAAGAGCATCTTTTAAGGTACGATTCTCTAGAGCGCCTGGGCGCATCTTGTTAAGGGAGCGTCTAACGTCGACAATTCCCTCACGAACAACGTTTGACACACTCTTTAATTGCTTCTTAGCATGCTCAGGATTAAGGTCAATCAAAACCGTTACAGCATCAATCCCTGCTGAAATACCTGTTAAAGCATGCCCTATGGTGTCATGAATTTCACGCGCAATACGTCTACGTTCACGATCCTCAGTAATCTTTTCAGACACCGCTACATATTCTTTCAAACGCGTATTAGCCTGCGAAGCCATTAACAACTCTTCTTCAATTTTATGATTTTCCGTTACCGAATAAATGATGTAAATCATCAAAGAAATGATAAAGACAATCATATTTAGCGATACCAAGCAATTCTTGATAAAAAGAACCATCAAGCGTGTGCTAGCTGGGAAGAAATTAATGTAAACATCCAAATCTGGTGTCCGCACCAAAAGCGACAAAACATCATAATTCGATAGCAAAAGCGCCCCAAAACTAGCCAAAATAAAAAGCAACCATGATCTCTTTTCACGAAAAGTGTAAAAATCCGTGTAAGAAAAGAAGATGTCCATGAAAACCATCAAAATCAAGCCATTGTAAGACAATTGCAGAGCAAAAAAAGTAGCAAAAAGTAATACCACTTCTAAAACTGCAAGCCAATCACGTGTTTTTGTTTCCCTTTCAAAGGCACGATTTCGAACGTAAATCACAGCCAGAAGTCCTAAGAAAAATAAATTCGATAACCAAAAAATCAGCTCTGGTGAACTTGGGATAATATTGATTTTTTCCAACAATGACCGACTAAAACCATTTTCGATGATATATTTTGTCGCTGACAAATAAACCGTACTATAAAAAAGCACTGCTAAAAAATTAATGGCAACCAAGGCACGTTTGGCCAATTCAACATTCTTCAAAGCTTTCATCATTGCCACCCCGTGATATCTGTATTAGAAACCGTCTCACTAGTCATAAATTTGACTGGGATGACAATCTCTTTAGCCACTTTTTTTCCTTTGTCCAGCTGATAACCTGCTTGAATAGCCTTTTCGCCAATCGTTATCGGTGATTGAGCTACGGTTGCCTGAATTGATGATGTTGTTGCCAAAAGAGTTTTCATATCTGGCGAACCATCGACACCGTAAATTTTCACCGTATCCGTCAAGCCCATATTTTCAATCGCCGCTAGGGCACCAATAGCCACTTGGTCATTAAGTGCCATCACCGTATCAAAAGATTCCGCCGAATTAATCACTGATTCAACTTGCGGCATTGAGAGTTCTGTCTGACCCAAACAATCCTTACGGTCTACCACTTGATAAGCATCATGTCCTTTAATCGTATCTAAAAATCCATTGATACGATCTACCGCTGAGACTGCACTGCGATGCTCAAGTAGCAGGATTTTAGCGCTACTTTGCGATTGCATCAAATTTTGAGCACACAAAACGCCTGCTTGATAATTATCAGAGACAATAGTCGTATCAACTGAAGAATTATCAGACAACTGACTGTCCACAACCACAACTTTAATGCCTGCTTTTTTAGCTTTTTTCAATGCCTTGATCAAGCGACTGCTATTAGCGTCAACGGGATTGATGATAATGACATTAACCTTTTTTTGAATAAAAGATTCAATCTGCTGCGCTTGCTTATCAACATTCAATGCTGGATCTCTGGTGTAGAGAATATCATTTTTTTCTTCAACGATTTTATCAATTTCATTATTTAAAACCTTATAAAAATCATTATTCATGGTCATGTAGGTTGCCCCGATTTTGACCCGATTAGCATTATAAGGCACTAATTTATAATGGAAATAAATACCAAGCATCGCAAAAAGTGCTATAAAAGCGCTTACCACAATACCTAAAATTTTTCGATTTTTCATCTTATACCTTTTACTTAACAAAATAACAACACTCAAACGTAGTTTTATTATAACACGTTTAAAATGTATAGACAATTTACCTCCATAGAACAAACAATAAAACGGGAGAACATGCTGTCCTCCCGTTTTACTCCCTACTTGAATTTACAATTCTTTTTTCTTAAAGCATTTACTTGCAAAAGCTCCCACAGCAGCAAGCAATGATAAGATTCCTAGACCAGCTAAGTGACTGTCTTTTTCACCTGTTTGTGGTAATTGAGCTGTGCTTGTCTTTATCACAGTATCTGCTGAGACAGTTTGTTCCAGACCAACCGCTTCCTTAACAGCGTTGACAAGACCAGTCACGCTTGATTGTGCTGATTCAACAGCATCACTGCCTGTGTCATCAGAACTTGGAGCATCACAGGCAGCATTACTATCATGCCAAATGCTCTTCAATGGGTAAAGAGTAATATCAGCTGTAGCTGCATCACCTTCAACAAGGACTGAAAGACCTAAACTTTGCGGTGATGTGAAAATCTGATTTGCTCCCGTAACCGTGTCACCTTTAGTAAAGACTTCAACACTAGCACGGTCAACAAAAAGGTGAAGGTCGATACTTCCGTCAGCATTTCGTGTCACCGCTTGACTATCAATTTCTCTAAATTTATCTGAAATGATAATTCCCGACTGGCTGCGGTCAATGACAATTTTACCCGTCTGCAAATCATAATAAACCTTAGTCACTTCACCTGGTCCGACACGAAGGTTAAAGCCAACTTTTGTTGTACCTGCACTTGGTTTAAAGTGAGCGATAATTTCATAAGTATCACCAGAAAAGTCCTTAAAGAGATTATTATCACTAGCAACCGTTACATCCTTGTATTCAACGCTGTGGTCAAGATCACGCAAGCTTTCATAGGCTTTAATCGGTGTTTGAGTGAGAACATATTTGTCACCGTCTTTGACAAGACCCAGTGTCAAATTAAGGTTGAAAGTACCATTAAATTTTTGGCCAAGACGATCAGCAACAAGCAAAGCATAATCATCCCAAGTATTCATCCAGTTCACTTCAATAATTTTTGGAATCGTTGGGTGTGCACTTGTACCAAAATCTTGTGTAAAGTAAGTTTGAGCAGCATAAGAATCTTTACCAAAGTTCATGATACCATCTGTCGTCTTATAAGCTTCGTCAGGCGTATATGTCCAATGTCCACCAACTTGTTGTAAATCACCTACTTTATAATAACGACCACCACGAGAAAGTACCCATTTGACAGTTCCGTCTTCTGTTTGGATTGGATAAAGGTCTGGACATTCTGTGTGGAGATCTGGATAAGTAGATTCCACTGACCAATTAAGCAAATTATCTGATGAATAAATGCGGAGCGGTCCACCAGCCACTACCATAAACCACTTATCTTCCCAACGAAAGACCTTCGGATCACGGAAATCACGATTTTGTAAAGGATCAGTTGACCAGTCAGCCACAACTTTATCCACTTTTTGCCAAGTCTTACCAGCATCTTTACTGTAAGCGAGTTTAATACGTTGACCTTCACCATCTGCTGTAATCAAAGCAACCAGGCCGCCGTTGTTACCGTCAAACAAACCACTTGTGTTGTTATTATCAGCTACGATACATCCTGAGAACATGGTTCCGTTATAGTCTGGGTAAAATGCAATCGGTTGGTCCGTCCAATGAATCAAATCCGTACTTGTCGCATGTGCCCAATGCATTGGTCCCCATTTGGTATCATCGTAAAATTGGTAGAACATGTGGTAAACACCGTCATAGTAAACCATACCATTTGGGTCATTTGCCCAGCCATCTTTGACAGAATAGTGATATTGGTCGCGAAAATTTTCATTATAGTAAACCGAAGCTGGTTGACGACGGTGAACATTGATGCGGTAAGTTGCTGTCGCTGTATAGCCATCTGCTGTTGTGTAGCTACTTGTCACAGTAAGATAATTCACTCCGACTGCTACTGGAATGTCGCTAGCATTTGCATAAACATTTCCATTAGCATCTGTTACAGTGACAACAGCTTGTGGATTATGACCCACAAAACTCAAATCAACAGTCGAGGCATCGTTTGACACGTATTGAATGTAAGCTGCTTCTTCAGGGAAGAATTGACCTTTAGATTCAACAGGACCATTTTTTGAAGTCACCGTAACATCATCAATAATTGGTAACTCTTCATCAGTTAATTCACGGTAGAAGGTATTTTGAAAGACCATCTCACCATTCCAATTGAGCAAACCAAAATGACCATCGGAGATGTAAGTGGTTTGACCTTTATCATCACGCTGAAGTGTATAATCTCCTAAATTAGCGACTAGAATGCCGTTAACATAATAGGAAATTTTCCCATTCAAAGCAACCACCTTAAGAGCGTATTTGTTATCTGGGCTTGCTGCAATTTCTTTTTCATCAATCAAATTGGCTTCGCCCCAGCGCATGAATTTGACTTTGTGAGAGTTCCCATCTAGATTAACGACATAACCTTTGAAATTGGTTGCGTCATTATTTGAACGAAAAACAAGTGAAGCTGCTCCGCTATTTTGCAAGAAAGTAACGTCTGTCTGATAGACAAAATTTTTCCCTGTCGAATCTGAATAAAGGAAATTATCCCCTTTCCCAACGGCGTTGCTATAAAGACCATTTTCCCCTTCTTGCCAAACAGTGGCATCATAGCTTAAGCCTTGAAGATTGGTGTGATAAGCACTTTGAGGTGTTTGGGTTAGATTGGTAGCGACAAATTTTTTAGCAGCTTTTGAGTTAGCTTGGTTAGCTGTAACTAAGTCTGATGTCGCTACTGTCTGAGTTTGGTCGCTACTTGCTGGCGCTGTTGTCTCAGCTGACGGCGTATTAGTAGCTTCTGTTAGAGCATTATCTGATGTCTCTTGTTGAGCAAGAGAGTCAACGGGCTCTACTGTATTTTCTTCAGGTGCTACATTTGTATCTTCGACACCTTGAGCTACAGTTTTTTCTGGCATATCTTCTGAAGGTTGACTTGAATTGTCAGCTTCTGACTCTTCAGGGCTACTCGCGACAACTTCAGTTTGAGTGTTTGGGACAGTCACTTCATCAGCTTTAGCAAGACCAGTCACACCTCCCAAAAGAAGACCACAAACCAAAAGACTGCAACCATAAACCCATTTTTTCCCACTTTTATGCATGTACCAATTCACACACTTCGTTTCATGTTCTTTGTTCATAATTCCTTTTTTCCTCCTGTCTCAAACATTCAACAAGATAAGGATACCAAATCAAGAAAGCGTTATCATCAGACGTTTGTCATCTCCTCAAGGTGACAAATCTCAATAATTTAAGTGGCAAAAGTCATTTAAAAAAATTCTCACACTAGGTGCGAGAATTTCGAAAAGTCGTGAAAAAAGAGGAATCCATTTTATCTAGCAAGTTTAAATTTTTCTAGAATTAAAGCAATGCCGTCATGATTGTGGTTGGCAGTGACATGACCAATGCGCTCTTTAACTTCTTGCGGAGCATTTGCCATGACATAAGCTTCACCAGCCGCTTCTAGCATGTCCAAATCATTAAAATTATCACCGAAAGCTAAAGTTTCTGACATCTCAACACCGTAGTGTTTGGCTAATAGGCTGACTGCACGCCCTTTTTGGATGCCACTTGCCATAACTTCAATGTAATAAGGTAAAGATCTTGCGATTGATAAGCCTGGATAGAGTTCTTTTAGTTTTTCTTCCAGTGCTTGCATACGCTCAGGCTCACCCATTAAAAGCAGTTTGTGAACTTCTGGTAAATGACCGATTGCCTCTAAGTCTGCTTCTTGTGAAACAAGACCAACAACACGTTCTTCACGAGAAATCCATTTGTTCAAGCGGTTTTGCGACAACCATTTTTCACCGCTGTAAACATTCCAAACCACATCTGCCACTTCTTTTTCCAAGTACTGACAAATAGCTTGCGCCGCCTGCGGGCTCATTGGACAACTATCAATCACTTGACCACATTCATCTTGAATAAAAGCACCATTGTAAGAAATCATCGGCACTTCAGGCAAAAAATCTTTGATGATTGGCTTGATTGCTTCAGGCATGCGCGCCGATACGGGCACAAATAAGACACCTGAATTGACAGCATCACTCAAAGCACGACGTGTTTTAGAAGTAACTTCCAAAGCGTCATTGATGAGTGTCCCATCAATATCACTAAAAATAATTTTAAACATTGCTCTTTCTCCACACATTTTCTCCAGTATAGCATTTTTGAAAGGGCTTTCCAAGAGGTTTTTTCATTATTTCAGTAAAAAAAGTTAACAAGGCGATAATATCCAGAAAATCTGACATTCCTTTCATTATTCTGACAAAAAAAGTCCGAGTAAACACACGGACTTCATCACTATTAAAAGGGTAATTCTTCCTCTTCCAGCACAAGGTCAGCCAAATCATTGGCCACATTATTTTCTCGCATGGCACGTTGGGCACGACTTTCTAATAGTTGGAAAGAATGGCAGAGCACTTCTGTCACATAATTGGTGTGACCATCTTTTTCGTATTTACGCGTACGAAGCTCTCCATCAACAGAAATCAAACTCCCTTTTCCAGCATAAGAAACGAGCGTTTCTGCTAAACGCCCCCAAACCACAAGCGAAATAAAATCCGCTTCACGCTCACCATTTTGCGATTTAAAACGACGGTTAACGGCTAGTGTTACACGTGTAACAGATTTTTCGGTTGGTGTTGTCACCAATTCAGGCTGCGCTGTCAAACGCCCAATCATAATAACTTTATTGTACATCAATTACCTCCTATCTTATTATTCGAAAAAAATTTGGTAATCCACTTTAAAAAAGAATTTTTCAAAATATTCTGTTAAAATGAAATATATTTTACAAGCTAGGAGATTTTATGACAGTCAACATCAATGCCTACAAAGAAATGCTGAATCAGCCTTGGGGAAAAATCATGTACCGTTTGATTTTTGCACAACTCAACCACATCAAAGATAAACAAGTCCTTGATTTTGGTGCTGGTTTTGGAACAACCTCAGAATATTTATCACAAAATAATACCGTTACTGCCGTTGAACCAAATGCCGATATGCTTTTTGCCGACGATACACAGACATTCACTAAAATTAATGGCAGTTTAGAAGTTCTTAAAAACTTACCAGAACAATCCTTTGATGTCATCATTTGCCACAATGTCTTTGAATACATCGACAAATCTCAACATCAAAAATACCTTAATGAATTTGAACGCCTCTTAAAACCACATGGTGAACTTTCCTTAATTAAGCACAATCTTACTGGAAAAGTCTTACATCAAGTCATTTTTAACAATAATATTGAAGATGCACTTTATCTCTTAGATGGGAAAGACAGTTACAATAGCTCATCATTCGGACATGGTGAAACTTATAGTATTGACGAATTAGCCAGCAAAACTAACTTAACTCTTGAAAACTACCAAGGTCTGCGCACATTTTATGCCCTTCAGCCAAATGAATTCAAAACTGAGGATGGTTGGCTAGAACGTTTAACAAAAATGGAATTAGCTGTCGCTAATCAAAAGCCCTATAAAGACATCGCTTTTCTACAACACCTTACTTTACGAAAAAACTAAAACGAGCTAGATTATTCTAACTCGTTTTTTATTATGTTACCCTTTCCAGTGTTTTTCTGGATTAAAGGCTTCACCGACAACAGCTGTGTCATCAAGTTCAGTGATACCACGTTTTTGTGGAGCATTTGGAAGGGCTAATTCACGAGGTGAGCACATCATACCAAAGCTCTTTTCACCACGAAGGGCACCTGGGAAGATAAGACTGCCGTTTGGCATCATAGCTCCTGGAAGAGCGACGATTGTTTTAAGACCAACCGCAGCATTTGGCGCACCTGCAACGATTTGAACAGTTTTGTCATCTGAAATTTGCACTTGGCAAATGTTCAAGTGGTCACTATCTGGGTGAGCAACCATTTCTTTGATTTGACCAACAACAAATTTTGGTGAAGGGTCATTTTCCAATTGTTCGCTAAAGCCTTCTTTTGTCAATTCAGCGTTAAGTTTAGCAACGTCTTCATCAGACAAAGTCACTTGTCCAACACCGTCAATTGCAATTAGGCTTGATACTTCAAAAATATTCCAAGCGACTGTTTCACCATTTTTTTCAAGAAAAACACGTGATACGTTACCTTTACGTTCGTAGTCAAGTTTAGCACCTTTGCTATCTTTGACAATCACCATAAGGACATCACCGACGTGTTCTTTGTTGTACGTAAAAATCATTTTCTCTCCTATTTCAATCCAGCTAAGAAGCTGTTAATTTCTGCTTTGGTTTTGCGTAATTTATTAACTAAACGACCAATTTCTTTCCCATTTTCTGTTACCACAAAACTTGGAATGCCAAAGATGTTCCAACGTTGAGCGACTTCCATGAAATCATCACGGTCAACACGAACAAAGGTAAACTCTGGATTTTCCGCTTCAATTTCTGGCATTACTGGGTAAATAAATTGGCAGTCTGGGCACCAATTTGCCGTAAAAAAGAAAACTACTTTGCCATCATTTTCTAGGTAGGTAGCCATTTCTTCATAGGATTTTGGACTAATCATTTTTCTCCTCCTCATAGCTAATCTCACCATCTTGGTAAACAAATTGAAAAGTACGACCGTCCTCTAAAACGAGACCTCCAGTCATCTTTTCTGCATCAGATTCATAAGCATTCAAATAAAGCACCGAAATGCTACCAAATCGGCTGAAATATTCACGAATGGCATTTTTAATCTGTTCTTGTCGCTTTTCTTCGCGTTTCTTCTTTAAGATTACTCCCAAAGCGATGACACCGCCGACTCCCACTAAACCAAGACTTGGCAGTAAGCTTCTTTTTTTGTTTCTCATACGCTTTATTTTAGCATATTTCAGCACATAATACCAAGGTCCAAATATTTAATGTTATTTCAATCTAAAAATTGTCAGAAAACGTGGTAAAATAGAAACCATAGAATCGAGGTTTTTATGTCAGATTTATTTTCAAAAATAAAAGAAGTCACTGAACTTGACAGTATCGCTGGATACGAACACAGCGTTCGTGACTATCTTCGCTCAAAAATCACACCACTTGTTGATGAGGTGCAAACTGATGGACTTGGTGGTATTTTCGGTATCAAACACTCTGACGCTGAAAACGCCCCACGCATCATGGTTGCTGCTCACATGGATGAAGTTGGTTTCATGGTCAGCGACATCAAAGCTGACGGAACATTGCGTGCTGTTGGTATCGGTGGCTGGAACCCACTAGTTCTAAGCTCACAACGTTTCACACTTTACACACGTGACGGCTCTGCCATCCCTGTTGTTTCTGGCTCAGTCCCACCACACTTCCTTCGCGGTGCAAATGGCTCTGCTTCTCTTCCAAAAGTCGATGATATCATTTTTGATGCTGGATTTACAGACAAAGCTGAAGTTGAAGCATTTGGTATCCTTCCTGGCGATATCATCGTGCCAAAATCTGAAACAATCCTTACAGCTAACCAAAAAAATGTTATCTCAAAAGCTTGGGACAATCGCTTTGGTGTGCTTATGGTGACAGAATTGCTTGAAAGCCTTAAAGGTCAAAAACTTGATAACACCCTTATCGCTGGAGCTAACGTTCAAGAAGAAGTTGGTCTTCGAGGAGCACATGTTTCTGCTACAAAATTCCAACCAGAACTTTTCTTTGCTGTTGACTGCTCACCAGCTGGAGATATTTACGGCAACCAAGGTAAAATTGGCGACGGAACACTTTTCCGTTTCTACGATCCAGGACACGTGATGTTGAAAGATATGCGTGACTTCTTGCTCACAACTGCAGAAGAAGCTGGTATCAAATACCAATACTATGCTGCCAAAGGTGGTACAGACGCAGGTGCCGCTCACCTCAAAAACGGTGGTATTCCATCAACAACTATCGGTGTTTGTGCACGTTACATTCACTCACATCAAAGCCTTTATGCTATGGATGATTTCTTGCAAGCCCAAGCCTTCATTCAAGCTATCGTTAAAAAATTAGACCGCTCAACTGTTGACCTCATCAAAAAATACTAGAAAGGAGCTAGGGGACTCAGGTCATTAAACATTTCTCTTGTACTTTCCCCTTTGTCTTACTATGAAAATCGGATTTATCGGAGTCGGAAAAATGGCAACTGCCATCATCAATGGACTTAATGCAACATCACACGATATCATCATTTCAGGTTCTTCACTTCCTCGCTCACGCGAAATTGCAGAGCAACTTGAAGTTGAAGCAGCTCTTTCACACCAAGAACTCATCGACCAATCTGATTTGGTTGTCCTTGGCATCAAGCCACAAATGTTTGAACCTGTCCTTGCTGGACTTCACTTCCACCAACCTATTCTTTCAATGGCAGCTGGTGTCACTCTTGAACGCCTTGGCAAATTGACAGATCCAAACCTTCCATTAATCCGCATTATGCCAAACCTTAATGCACAAATCTTGAAAAGTACAACCGCTATTTGTACAAATGACAAAGTCTCTGCTGAACTTCTAGCAACTGCCAAAGAAATCACTGACAGTTTTGGTTCAACCTTTGATATTCCTGAAAAAGATTTTGATACCTTTACAGCCCTTGCTGGATCAAGCCCAGCTTACATTTACCTCTTTATCGAGGCGCTTGCCAAAGCTGGTGTTAAATACGGTATTCCAAAAGAAAAATCACTAGACATCGTGACACAAACAGTTCTTGCTAGTGCCGAAAATCTTCTTCAAGGTTCTGACAGCCCACACGATTTGATTGATAAAATCTCAAGTCCTGGTGGAACAACCATTGCAGGTCTTCTAGACCTTGAAAAAACTGGCTTAACCGCAAGCGTTGTTTCAAGTATTGATGCGACAATTGCAAAAGCAAAAGCCTTGTAATACACCAAAAAGCGACTGAATTCAGTCGCTTTTTTTATAAAATCATACTAAGAACACCTAGAAAATTATTCAGAGCATGAACAGCAATAGAAAACTCTAGCTTTTGTGTTTTTCGATAAATCATCGCCAGTACTAATCCCATACCACCGTAAAGAATCCAACTTCCCAAATCTGTCGGCATATGAAGTGCTCCAAAAAGAAAACTGCTGACAAAAACACCAAGTTTCGAAAATTGGAAGGCTTGTTTGACAATCAATCCACGAAAAACAAATTCTTCAACAATCGGAGCTGCCACAACTGTCATCACAAAAAGCAAAGCTGGTGACATACCAAGATTTTCAATAACTGATTGATTCAGCGTATTTGCCTTTGTACCATGCTCCAAAACTAAAGTAATGCCTCCAAGCATTCTCACAGGAACCATAACTAAAAATCCCATAAAAATACTCTTCCAAGCATCTCCCGTCAACAACTGACTAGCATGATTTAAAAAGCCTAAACGCTTAGCAATCAAAACCGTTACTAAAGTCACCACTAAAAAAGCTAGGATCAACATAAGAGTTTGCCAAAAAGGCTGATTTTTTCTTAGAAAAGCAATAGGTAATTGTTCCAAGAAAATCACACCTACTGCTAGCCCCAAATATTTAAAAAATGATACCAATTTTTTCATAAGAATCTCCCCCCATTATAAAATCTTTGAAAAAATAATTCGTAAGCCTAAAAATCCTAGAAGCAAACAATACAACCAAATCATCAGTAAAATAACATAAGAAAAGGCAATGCCTAGGAAAGCATACAAAGCAATCAACATCACATTTACAAGAAACATAAAAATCAAAGTTGATACAGCAGTCACTCGCAAAATATACTGATTACGTTCATCATAAAGAGCAATGTAAGCAGCCTTCAAGCGTTTTGGCTGACGAGAAAGCAGCCAATAGTAAATAGCAAAAACAAGACCAGCGCTACCACCACCAAGCAGTAATCCTGACGCAAAATCATTGTCTCTTATCAAACTAGCTAACACCAAACTAAGGCCAGCTAAAGCTAAGATAAAGTAGGAAAGTCTTAGTAAATATCGGCGATACTCTTCCAAACTCTTCTTACGATTCCAGCTAGCAACAGCTTTTAATAACATCATTTACTCCTCTCCCTTTGCTGATAGAAAAATCACTGCAAGTAAATTTAATATCATACTCATACCAAGCCCCATCCCACAAAGAAAATCGCTCATCTTCATGAAGTAGCTAAAAACAAATAAACTTTCTCCTAAAAACAACAAGAACATTCCAGTTTCTTTTCTACTTTCTTGCCTATCAACTATAGCTCTAATCTTTTCCATTTCTACATCTCCCCTTTACGCTTCATCAAAAATAAAGATTTCCTCAATTGTCATGCCAAAATATTTGGCAATTTTATGCGCTAATTCTAAAGAAGCATTGTAGCGTCCTTTTTCTAAGGAAATAATGGTTTGTCTGGTAACTCCAAGTGCCTCAGCAAGCTCAGCTTGGCTGACTTTATTTACTTTTCGGAGTTCTTGAATTCTTGTTTCCATTTATCCCTCCAATGAGTTCTCATTAGTAAAGTTAGATTTACATTCAAAGTATAGTACGCTTTACATTTTGTGTCAAGTTTATTTTACATTTTTTATAAAAGCATCAAAAAAGCTGACCCTTAGGTCAGCTTTTCTGGTCTTATCATAATATTTTGATAACTAATTAGTAGGGTGTTTGAAACGTTCAACGTCACGCGCAATCACAAGTTCTTCATCCGTTGGAATAACAACTGCTTTCACGCGAGCTTGATCCGTTGAAATCACACCATAAGCACCTGAAACATTCTTAGCTGGGTCAACATCGACACCAAACCAAGTCATTCCAGAAATGACATCCGCACGAACATCACTAGAATTTTCACCGATACCAGCGGTGAAGACAATAGCATCCGCACCGTTTAAAACGGCGAAGTATTGTCCAATATATTTTCTCAAGCGATCAACATACATATCATAAGCAAGTTGGCATTTTTCATCACCTTCTGCTTTTCCTGCTAGAATATCACGCATGTCACTTGATTTTTCCGAAATACCGAGTAAACCTGAATCACGATTCAAGATGGTACGAATTTTTTTAGGATCAGCCATCGCTGGCTCACATTCTAGAAGATAAGTAATGACACCTGGATCAATACTTCCTGAACGTGTTCCCATCATTGTACCACCAAGTGGAGTTAATCCCATTGAAGTATCAACAGATTTACCACCTTTAATGGCTGTAATAGAGACTCCATTACCAATATGACAAGTAATCAATTTCAAGTCTTCTAAAGGTTTGCCTAAAACCTTAGCTGCCTCTTGGGCAACGTACTGATGACTTGTACCGTGTGCTCCATATTTACGAATCTTATAATCAGTGTAATAACGATTAGCAATAGGATAACGGTAAGCTACTTCAGGCATTGTCATATGGAAGGCAGTATCAAAAACAACAACGCTCGTAATATCAGGCAATATTTCCTTAAACGCTTTAATCCCAAGAGCTGCTCCAGGATTATGAAGCGGTGCTAGCATTGACAATTCTTCAACCTGTTGAATCACCTTATCGGTTACCAGGGCCGATTCTTTGAAATAATCACCCCCAGCCACCACGCGGTGA
The DNA here is from genome assembly GCF_004352745.1 of Streptococcus sp. KCJ4932. Lineage (NCBI taxonomy): Bacteria > Bacillati > Bacillota > Bacilli > Lactobacillales > Streptococcaceae > Streptococcus > Streptococcus sp. KCJ4932. The sequence continues at coordinate 62,702 of NZ_SJWW01000010.1, forward strand.
CCAACACCAGTTATTTCATCATAACTAGCAATAATGTCCATCGAAATCAAGTCATCAAGAAGGATTTTTACAGCAGCTGTATGATCTGGAATATCTTTCGTTTCCGAATACTTCTGACCATTAAATTTTACTGTAGAAACACTGTTTGCAAGGCCGATACGTTCGATTAAACCTTTTGCAATAACTTCTTCCTCAGGCATCTTGTACAGCTGCCATTTGAGACTTGAACTTCCTGCATTAATAGAAATAGTTTTCGCCATAAATTTACCTCTAAAGCGCTTTCATAATATATCTCTATTTTAGCACAACTATTTTAAAAAATCATATTTTCAACATTCCATTTTTTAAATTTCTCAATAAAATCTGTTAAAGCTTCGCGACTTTGCAAGTCAGCAAGCGGGTAAACAAATGTTTCTGGAGTATGTTCAGCCTGTTTCTTCAAGACAAAAATTGACTTAGCATTGGCCGCATTGCCGAAAATAGATTCTGGTAAAGTAATCACCGCAATAACATCAGCGTAATCCTTCAACCATGCCTTTAACAAATTACTTTGTTTACTTGTCAAAAGACTAACCGGTGCTAAAAAGACAGCAATACCATCTTTTTTGAGATATTTGAGAGATTGTTCCATCAACAAATGATGCGCATAAGTGTGTTCATCACTACTTGCTACTTTGTAGCGTTTTGCAATCTCATCATTTGGATAGAAGCCGACTGGAAGGTCACTGATGATGACGTCACTTTCCTTAAGAATCTGTGGGCGCACAGCATCTTCTTGAATGAACTGAGCTTTAGAATCCATCACTTCGGCAATACTTGCTGACAAGTCAATCAACAAATCATCAACTTCAATTCCAAGGTAATTCAAGTCTTTAGATGAATTATTGAGCAAGGTTTGTGCAAGGTTACCTGTTCCGCTACCGATTTCTAAAACATCAAGTTCTTTTGAGGCTGTCAAATTCTCAATAAGGAACATTAAGATAAAGCCAATAGCATCAGGTGTAAATTGGTGGTTTGCCTGAAGTGCTTCTGTTTGAGCAGCTTTAATGAAAATAAACTGAAAAGCACGACGCCATTCTTCTTTAGTTAAATCAAGTTGGCGTAGTTTTTCATTATTAGCAGCTACTGTTTCATTGGCACCTTCAGCACCAAGATAAAAAGAGTTTTGTTCAATAAGTGCATCGTAAATGTGTGTTTTCAACTCATTTTCGATTAACTGTATATTTTCTAGAATCAGCCCATAAGCTGTTTCGATTTTTTCAAAATTCATTTTCCCCTCCAAGACTAATCATATCAAAAAACCTTGAAAATGAAAAGAAAGCACTAGTGACTTTCTTTTTCAAGTGCTTGTTTTTCTTTCTTAGGAAGATAAAACGTGTATTGAAACTCCTCTTTGCTATCTAACGTAACGGTCTCTACTAAGAGTTTGTCTTTGTAGTGATAACTTACTGTTCCTTTATCAAATTGGCATTGTCCTGATTCCTCATCAGCCAAGTCTTTACTCATTTCTGCCATCAGGTAAGCTTGGGCTGATTTTATCTGAGCTTGATGCTGACGCTCACTTGCAACCACGCGCCCCAAATAAAATTGCAAAAGCAGGGCAAAGATAGCCGCCATCAGCAAAGCATATAATAAAATTCCCGCTTTAACTTGTCGTCTCAAAAGTGTAAACAAAACATCTCTCCATATCACTGCCTAATTGCAATTTGATCATCACCTTATTGCCATCCTGACTAATGCTTGATGACGTCACACCAAAGAGCATGGGCTGATACCCCTGACCTGAGGCATTTGTTTTTCGAAAATCATCAGCCTTAGACAAGCCATAAGCCAATTGCTGATTACCTTTACTAACATAGAGTTTGTTGTCAGCAACTTTATCCAACTGACAACCCGCAAGCTCAGAACGTAGCTGCTGAGAAAAGAGCAACCATTTTTCCTCTTGATTCGCCGATAAATAATGGACATTACTTGAAATGCTTTGAGTCAATCCTTGATAAACCAATATGGAACCTGAGATAACCAGCAAAGCCACTAAGCTCTCTAAAAGGGTAAAAGCTCTTAACCTAATTTTTCGTGACATGTAGCACCTCATTTTGCCCATCATAAATGGAAATCTCATTATCATGCTTAACCATACGCACCTCAACCCCATTAATAGCCAAATGGTCTTGTCCTGTTTGAGCGGCCATGGTCGCTACATTAAGTACCTCTTGCTGATGCAAACTCTCTTGCATTTGAGTGCGACTACGGTCCATTTCTCCTAAGACCAGACTAGTTATCGTTGCTAATAAGGCTAGTGCTACCAACCCCTCAAGGAGTATATACGCTTTTAGTTTCTGTTTTTTTATAGTTACCACTTCCTATGTACAATTGATAATTAATGGCTTGATTTTCTGTATGAAACTGTATCTTAGCAAGAGACGAATTGCCCCCTGATTTATCAAAAACAAGCTGATAATTCTTGTCAACCGATACAGTTTTGGGAATCTTAACACTAGTGACCCCATTTGAGATAGCATCTTGCGATATCTGCAAAGTTTGACTTTCCTGCTTAATACTGGCCAATTTTTGTGTGTCACGATAAAGATTTTCAAAGGAAAGAAAGAACAGAGTTTCATCGACCGATTGAAAAATATGATTGACCGAACCTGATAGCATGATGACCATGAAACAAGAAATTGCTAAGGTCAGCAAACTTTCGATGAGGGTAAAGGCGCGAAGAATTTTATTTTTTAGCTTCATTATAGGTTTTGGCTTGCTCTTTCGTAATGTAGCCAATGTCTACTAAATCATCAACACTTGCCTTATCGCCTGTCTTCACCTCATAAAGGTCCATCTGACTTTCGACAACTTTGACAACAGCAGCATCTCCTTTTTCATGCACAACATCCTTTTGATTGCTCAAGTTTGGCACAAATAACAGCATTAAGACACCAATGATTAGCAAAACAATCAACATCTCCACAAGTGTGAAAGCTTCCACAGACTTTTTACGTAGTTTTTTCCAAATTTTTTTCATTAAAAATTTCCTCCCATATTTTGATACATTGGCAAAAGCATTGCCACATAAATTAAAACGATGATTAAAGCAACAAAGACAAAGACCAAAGGCTGAATCAGCTGCGTTGCCTGTGTCAATTGACTAAAGAAATTCTGCCAAGTCTCTTCGGCATAAATATCTAACTCACGACCTAATTTTGACTTAACCTCGCCGTATTCAATCATTAAGCTAAGTTCACGCAAAAAGAAAGGGTAATCCAGCACTTTCTGATGAAAAGATTGACCTGACAATAAAGCTTCCTGCATGTCTTTTCCAATTTCCTGAAAAAGGCGTGATTTTTGCCGCTGCATGAGCTCTACAATCTCCATAAGCTCAATACCTTGCCCGATAAGATTTCCCCACTCACGCGCATAATAGGCGGTCAAATAAAGACGCACGTACCGCCCAAAGATTGGCAAACGACTCAACTGACTATACAGATAAATTGGCGATAAGCGCTTGGCATACAGAACCCCAAGCAGAATTCCTAAAGCTAAAAGAGCAAAGCCACCTAAAATAATCATAGGAAAATGGCTGATAATCTGAGTCGCAAAATTTTGATTTTCCAACTGCGGCAGCAAATAATTTTTCAAGCCCAACATAATCAGAATTAAAAAGCTGAGCAAAATCAAAGGATAAGTCGCCACTTCAATCAATTTCTTTCGAACAACTGACATACTGGCCAAGTAGTCATCAATTTTTAACAAACTCTGCTGACAATTTCCATGAACATCTGCCAAAGCAATCTGAGTGACAATTGTATCTGAAAAGCCTAATTTATCCATCATATCTGCCAAACTTGCCCCGCTTAGCAAAGATTCTTGCATACTATCCACATAAACTTCTGCCAACAATTGACTTCGTCTTAAAAAAGAAACAATTTCTGTTAAATTAAAGCCACTGTTAAAGAGATTGTTAAATAATTGAATCACCTTCCGCTGTTTTTTAAAGGGCAATTTTTTCGATTTTTGCTTCCTCAAGGCTAATATGTCCGTCCCTAGCAAGGCTTTCAATTTGCTCATTCCACCTTGTTGGGGGATACTGTTCAAAATCTCCTTTGGCAAAATCCACAACACCTCCACCGCCAATTAATCGCTGATAAATGATAGCTCGTAAACTATTTTCAAGTTCTTGTCTACTAACCCCCAGCTCCAGTAATCTAGCATAAACACCTGGAATACTTTTTGCATGAATGGTTGAAAAGACGAGCACACCTGTTAGACTAGCTCTAATAACCGCACGCGCTGTCTCACTATCACGGATCTCACCAATAATCAAAATATCAGGTCTATGACGAAGCGAGAGCTTGATAAGATTATCATAAGTCATGCCAATCTCATCATTAAGTTGCAGCTGCAACATATTGTCCTGCTTAATCTCAACAGGGTCTTCTATCGTAATGACCTGCTTATCAGGGAACTTTTCACGAACCAATTGATACATGAGAGTAGTCTTTCCACTCCCTACCGGCCCGGAAAAAAGATAAAGACCTCGACTATCAATCGCCTCTAAAATATTCTTCATCCCATCAAACCAATATTGCAAATCATGACGACCTGAATAAAGAAGTCTGATGACCAGGCTCTCACGCCCGCGATAATCACCAACAGTGGATAAACGCAGTGAAATCTCTTCACCCTCAGCAAATTCATAATCACAAGACCCTAGCTGACTACGACGTTTCTCACCAACATTCATCCCAGCTACAAATTTAAAGTGACTAATCACACTTGTCATCTCATCACTAGCAAGCTCCTGAATAAACTGACGTTCATCACCAACACGTTGATAAATTTCATAGTGCTCCTTCTTAGGAACAATGTAAATATCTTGCGCATTCTTTTCAACAGCATCCTTAATCAGCTGCTTTGCTTTTTCCTGAATCATGTTGACCTCCTCACTTTTATATTCGTAAAAAAATCTCAAAAAAAGAAAAAAACCATGGAAAACTTCCATGATTAAGGTTTAAATTTGCAATTTTGAGGTCTGGGGCTTGGTTCGTCATTTCGAACATTAAAATGATAAGCAAAATGCTCTTTAGTCAATTCTTGCCCATCCTTTAAGATTAAAAGAGAATGATATTGCTGCAAATAATCACCACAATTTTCACACCAGCGTTTCTCGGTTTGATCCCAGAAAGCAGCTTGAAAATTATCATGACACTTACAGCTCGGCAGGTTCATTCTTAACGATTGCCATTCTGATTTGTAAAATGACACAGCTTCTTCAAAGTATTCAAAAGTTTGTTCTTCGATGATATCATCCTGCCAATCATCCAAAAACCACCAGGGTTCCCAGTCCCCAAACATTTTGATTACTTGATACATTTTTTCACTTCCTTATGGTCTTTATTATATAAGAATTAAAGCTAATTTAAAATATATTTGCTTATTTATAATCATTATCATCTAAAAAAGCTTAACAAAAAGGCCTGAGATAAACTCAGGCCTTTTCATTTATTAAACTCAAATGTGAAATCAGATTATTCAGCGTCTGTTGATGCAGATGCTTCAACTGTTTCAGCTTCTTCACTTGTTTCAAGTTCATTAACAGCTTGTGGTTCAAGGTTACGGTAACGTGCCATACCTGTACCAGCTGGAATGATTTTACCGATGATAACATTTTCTTTAAGACCAAGAAGGTGATCTTTTTTACCACGGATAGCAGCATCTGTAAGAACACGAGTTGTTTCTTGGAATGATGCAGCTGACAAGAATGAGTTAGTTTCAAGCGAAGCTTTAGTAATACCCATAAGTACTGGACGTGCAGTTGCAGGAATACCACCAGAGATAACAACATCTTTGTTAGCATCTGTGAAGTCTGCGATATCCATAAGTGTACCTGGAAGAAGATCTGTATCACCTGGATCCATGATACGAACTTTACGAAGCATTTGACGAACCATTACTTCGACGTGTTTATCACCGATTTCTACCCCTTGGCTACGGTATACTTTTTGTACTTCGGCAAGAAGGTAAGTTTCAACTGATAATGTATCACGAACTTCAAGGAGACGTTTAGGTTGGATAGAACCTTCAGTAAGTGGTGCACCACGGTGAACTTCGTCACCAACAGCTACTTTCATACGAGCTGTGAATGGTACCACGTATTCACCCATACCAGTTTTACCTTGAACGTAAACTTTCTTAGTACGTGTAGAAGCATCTTCTTCGATGTCAACAACAGTACCTTTAACTTCAGTGATAACTGCTTCCCCTTTAGGGTTACGAGCTTCAAAGATTTCTTGGATACGAGGAAGACCTTGTGTGATATCGGTATTTGACGCAACACCACCCGTGTGGAAGGTACGCATTGTAAGCTGAGTACCAGGTTCACCGATAGATTGAGCGGCAATTGTACCAACTGCTTCACCAACTTCAACCGCATCACCTGTAGCAAGGTTGACACCATAACAGTGACGACATACACCATGACGAGTGTTACATGTAAATACTGAACGGATTGTTACTTCTTCAACACCAGCTTTAACGATTTCAGCTGCCATATCTTCAGTAATCAATACATCAGCACCAACGATAACTTCACCAGTTTCAGGGTGTTTAACAGATTTCTTAGTATAACGACCAACAAGACGTTCTTCAAGAGTTTCTGTAACTTCTTTACCGTCAGTGATTGCACGGATAACAAGACCACGGTCAGTTCCACAATCGTCTTCACGAATGATAACGTCTTGGGCAACGTCAACCAAACGACGAGTAAGGTAACCAGAGTCGGCAGTCTTAAGGGCTGTATCGGTCATACCTTTACGAGCACCGTGAGTTGAGAAGAACATTTCCAAGACAGACAAACCTTCACGGAAGTTAGACAAGATAGGCAATTCCATGATACGTCCGTTCGGAGCAGCCATCAAACCACGCATACCGGCAAGTTGTGAGAAGTTAGAGATGTTACCACGAGCTCCTGAGTCCATCATCATAACGATTGGGTTCTTAGGATCTTGTGTCTCGATCAGACGTTGTTCAAGTTCTTCTTTAGCTTCACGCCATGTTGTTGTAACAGCAACATAACGGTCATCATCAGTCATCAAACCACGACGGAAGGCTTTGTTAATTTGTTCAACTTTCGTGTGGGCTGCATCGATAATTTCTTGTTTGTTATCGATAACTGGGATATCGGCGATACCCACTGTCAAACCAGCAAGAGTTGAATGATAGTAACCAAGGTCTTTCAAGCGGTCAAGGAAGGCTGATGTTTCTGTTGTACGGAAACGTTTAAAGATTTCCGCGATAATGTTACCAAGATTTTTCTTCTTGAATGGAACGTTGATGTCCAAGCTGTCGATAACAGTGTGGATATCTTGACCAGGTGCCAAGAAGTATTTATCTGGAGTTTTTTCAGTCAAGTTAGCATTGTTTGGTTCTTGAAGGTAAGGTAGATCATCAGGCATGATGTCGTTAAAGAGGATCTTACCAACAGTTGTAACCATGATTTTGTGTTTTTGTTCATCAGTCCATGGTTTGTTTGGCATGCTATCAACTGTAATACCAACACGTGTGTGCAAGTGAACATAACCATTGCGGTATGCCATAACTGCTTCATCACGGTCTTTGAAGACCATTCCTTCACCTTCACGACCTGGTTCTTCCATAGTTAGGTAGTAGTTACCAAGAACCATATCTTGAGATGGAGTTACGACTGGTTTACCATCTTTAGGGTTAAGGATGTGTTCTGCGGCAAGCATAAGAAGACGTGCTTCTGCTTGAGCTTCTTCAGAAAGTGGTACGTGGATGGCCATTTGGTCACCATCGAAGTCGGCATTGTAGGCTTCACAAACAAGTGGGTGAAGACGAAGTGCTTTACCATCGATAAGGACTGGTTCAAAGGCTTGGATACCCAAACGGTGAAGAGTCGGTGCGCGGTTAAGAAGTACTGGGTGTTCTTTAATAACATCTTCAAGAATATCCCAAATACGTTCATCTCCACGTTCAACCATGCGTTTAGCAGCTTTAACGTTACCAGCGTAGTCACGTGCAACGATTTCGCGCATTACGAATGGTTTGAACAATTCGATAGCCATTTCACGTGGCACACCACATTGATACATTTTAAGTGTTGGACCTACGGCGATAACTGAACGTCCAGAGAAGTCAACACGTTTACCAAGCAAGTTTTGACGGAAACGACCTTGTTTACCTTTAAGCATGTGGCTCAAAGATTTAAGAGGACGGCTACCAGGACCTGTAATTGGACGACCACGACGACCGTTATCGATAAGTGCATCAACAGCTTCTTGCAACATACGTTTTTCGTTTTGCACGATAATACCAGGGGCATTCAATTCAAGCAAACGAGCCAAACGGTTGTTACGGTTGATAACACGACGGTAAAGGTCATTCAAGTCAGATGCAGCAAAACGTCCACCATCCAATTGAACCATTGGACGAAGATCTGGTGGAATAACTGGCAAGATGTTAAGTACCATCCATTCTGGTTTGTTACCAGATTTGTAGAAGGCATCAAGAACATCCAAACGACGAACAGCTTTGATACGTTTTTGACCAGTTGCTGTTTTCAATTCTTCTTTAAGTTCAGCGATTTCAGATTTCAAATCAACGCGTTTAAGAAGATCTTGGATAGCTTCCGCACCCATTTTCGCTACGAATGAACCTTGTCCATATTCTTGGATTTTTTCACGGTATTCGCGTTCTGTCAAAAGTGATTTTGGTTCAAGCGGAGTATCTTTTGGATCGATAACCACGTAAGCTGCGAAGTAGATAACTTCTTCAAGTGCACGTGGGCTCATGTCCAAAGTAAGTCCCATACGTGATGGAATACCTTTGAAGTACCAAATGTGTGATACTGGAGCTTTCAATTCGATGTGACCCATACGTTCACGACGAACTTTAGCACGTGTTACTTCAACACCACAGCGGTCACAAACAATTCCTTTATAACGAATACGTTTATATTTACCACAAGCACATTCCCAGTCTTTTGTAGGTCCGAAGATAACTTCATCAAAAAGACCTTCACGTTCTGGTTTGAGCGTACGATAGTTGATTGTTTCAGGTTTTTTAACTTCACCATAAGACCATGAACGGACCTTACTTGGTGAGGCTAATGTGATTTGCATACTTTTAAAACGATTTACGTCAACCACTAGTTTTACCTTTCTTTATTGTACTTTTGAAAATAGCTGAGCTACTTTCTAACTGTCATGACTTACAAATCATTGACTGTAAGACATCATTTATCGTTATAGGACTTATCCAAACAATCCGACTAAGAGAAGCAAAATTTACTTGCAACTCTTATGCCCAAATTGTTCTTTCCTATTATTATTTTTCTTCTGCAGAAACTTCAGCTTTTTCAGCTTCTTCTGTTTCTTGTTTTTGACGAGCTTTTTCAAGATCATCAACGTGCATTACGTCGTCATCTTCACCTTCATCAAGGTCACGAAGTTCAACTTCGTTGTCATCTTCGTCAAGCACGCGCATGTCAAGACCAAGTGATTGCAATTCTTTAACAAGTACTCGGAATGATTCTGGCACACCTGGTTTTGGAATTGGTTTACCTTTAGTGATGGCTTCATAAGCTTTAAGACGACCAGTCACATCATCTGACTTGTAAGTCAAGATTTCTTGAAGGACGTTTGATGCACCATAAGCTTCCAAAGCCCAAACTTCCATTTCACCGAAACGTTGTCCACCAAATTGTGCTTTACCACCAAGAGGTTGTTGTGTAACGAGTGAGTAAGGACCAACTGAACGTGCGTGAAGTTTATCATCAACCATGTGGTGAAGTTTGATCATGTACATGACACCAACTGACACACGGTTATCAAATGGTTCACCAGTACGTCCATCGTAAAGAACTGTCTTAGCGTCGCTAGCCATACCAGCTTCGTTAACAGTATCCCAAAGATCTTCTGAAGTTGCCCCGTCGAAGACCGGTGTTGCAATGTGGATACCAAGGTTACGAGCAGCCATACCAAGGTGAAGTTCCATAACTTGTCCGATGTTCATACGAGATGGCACCCCAAGTGGGTTCAACATAATATCGACTGGAGTTCCGTCTGGAAGGTAAGGCATGTCTTCAACTGGAACAACACGAGAAACAACCCCCTTGTTACCGTGACGACCGGCCATTTTATCTCCGACTTTGATTTTACGTTTTTGTGCGATGTAAACACGAACGAGCATGTTAACACCTGATTGCAATTCATCACCGTTTGCACGTGTAAAGATTTTAACGTCACGAACGACACCATCTCCACCGTGTGGTACACGAAGTGATGTATCACGAACTTCACGAGATTTATCACCGAAGATTGCGTGAAGAAGACGTTCTTCAGCAGAAAGGTCTTTTTCACCTTTAGGTGTTACTTTACCTACAAGGATGTCACCTTCTTTAACTTCAGCACCAATACGGATGATACCCATTTCGTCAAGGTCTTTAAGAGCTTCTTCACCAACGTTTGGAATTTCGCGAGTGATTTCTTCAGGGCCTAACTTAGTATCACGTGTTTCTGATTCAAATTCTTCCAAGTGAACTGATGTATAAACATCTTCTTTAACAAGACGTTCACTCAAGATGATGGCATCTTCATAGTTATAACCATCCCAAGTCATGTAAGCGACGATTGGGTTTTGACCAAGGGCCATTTCACCTTTTTCCATTGAAGGACCATCAGCGATGAAGTCACCTTTTTCAACGATATCGCCAACTTTAACAAGTGTGTGTTGGTTATAAGCTGTACCTGAGTTAGAACGACGGAATTTAGTGATGTGGTAAACATCAAGTGAACCATCTTCACGACGAACTTCAACTTTTTCAGCGTCAGAGAAGACAACTCGTCCATCGTGTTTAGCGATGACAGCAGCACCTGAATCGTGGGCTGCTTGATATTCCATACCAGTACCAACATATGGTGCGTGTGGATCGATCAATGGCACCGCTTGACGTTGCATGTTGGCACCCATGAGGGCACGGTTAGAGTCATCGTTTTCAAGGAAAGGAATACATGCTGTCGCAACGGCAACTACTTGTTTAGGTGAAACGTCAACGAAGTCAACGATGTTTGATGGGAACTCTTGGTTATTACCTTGGTGACGACCCATAACGATGTCTTCAGCAAATGTTCCGTCTTCGTTAAGCTTTGAGTTAGCCTGTGCTACTGTGTATTCATCTTCTTCATCGGCAGTCAACCAAACGATTTCGTTTGTAACCACACCTGTAGCGCGGTCAACTTTACGATATGGTGTTTGGATGAAACCATATTTGTTAAGGTGTCCGTATGTTGACAAGTTATTGATCAAACCGATGTTAGGTCCTTCAGGAGTTTCAATCGGACACATACGACCATAGTGAGTGTAGTGCACGTCACGAACTTCATAACCAGCACGGTCACGAGTCAAACCACCAGGTCCTAAGGCTGACAAACGACGTTTGTGAGACAACTCAGAAAGTGGGTTGTGTTGGTCCATGAACTGTGACAATTGAGAAGAACCGAAGAATTCTTTAACGGCTGCAGTTACAGGACGGATGTTGATGATTTGTTGTGGTGTCAACACTTCGTTATCTTGTACTGACATACGTTCGCGAACGTTACGTTCCATACGAGCAAGACCGATACGGAATTGGTTAGCAAGCAATTCACCAACGGCACGGATACGACGGTTACCCAAGTGGTCGATATCATCAACTTTACCTAGACCTTCAGCAAGGTTAAGGAAGTATGACATTTCAGCCAAGATATCAGCTGGTGTAAGCGCACGTGCTTTGTCATCAGGATTTGCATTACCAACGATTGTAACAACGCGGTCTGGATCAACTGGTGATACAACTTTGAATTTTTGAAGAACAACAGGTTCAGTGACAACAGCGTAATCGTTTGGTGTGTAAACAAATTTGTTAAGGTCACCATCCAATTGATCAGCAATTGAATCGATAACATCACGTGTCATTACTGTACCAGCTTCAACAAGGATTTCACCTGTTTCAGCATCAACCAAGTTTTCAGCAATTGTTTGGTTCAAGAGACGAGTCTTGATGTTAAGTTTTTTGTTGATTTTGTAACGACCAACAGCTGCCAAGTCATAACGACGTGGGTCAAAGAAACGAGCTACAAGCAAGCTACGTGAGCTATCAGCTGTTTTTGGTTCACCTGGACGAAGACGTTCGTAAATTTCTTTAAGTGCTTCGTCAGTACGTGAATCTGCTGGGTTTTTGTGAATATCTTTTTCGATAGTGTTACGAACAAGTTCGCTGTCACCAAAGATATCCATGATTTCATCATCACCTGAGAAACCAAGAGCACGTACAAGTGTTGTAAATGGAATTTTACGTGTACGGTCGATACGCGTGTAAGCAATGTCTTTTGAATCTGTTTCTAATTCAAGCCATGCTCCACGGTTAGGGATTACAGTTGAACCGTAACCAACTTTACCGTTTTTATCAACTTTATCGTTGAAATAAACACCAGGAGAACGAACCAACTGAGAAACGATAATACGTTCACCACCGTTGATGATGAATGTACCCATTTCAGTCATAATTGGGAAATCACCGAAGAAAACTTCTTGAGTTTTGATTTCTCCTGTTTCTTTGTTAATCAAACGGAAGGTTACAAAAATAGGTGCTGAGTAAGATGCATCGTGGATACGAGCTTCTTCAAGCGTATACTTAGGCTCTTTCAATTCGTAACCAACAAATTCAAGTTCCATAGTATCCGTAAAGTTTGTAATTGGAAGTACATCTTCAAAAACTTCTCTTAATCCGTTATCCAAGAAGTCTTTAAAAGAATCCGTTTGAATTTCAATCAAGTTAGGTAAATCAAGAACTTCCTTGATTCTTGAAAAGCTACGACGTGTACGGTGTTTCCCGTACTGAACTTCATGTCCTGCCAAGTTTTTTACTCCTTCATTAAAATACAGAGGTCTATAAACTCCATCATAACCACAATTCTCTTCATACGACGAGAACAATCATTACTTTTTCATTTTGACCTTTATAGTTAGGATGCTTAAAACACCCCGCCAAGTGTGTCGTTGATGTGAATTTTTAGAAACTTTAAATATAGGTTACAAACCGCATTTTTTCTAAAATTAGGCACAAAAAGAGCAGCTAAATCTGACCATAAAAAGTGTGATTTAACTGCTGCAAACCTTAGTTGGACAATATTTCAACTAAAGCAGACGACAAATAGTTGTTAATATTATACCTTATTTTTTCAATTTTTGCAAGTATTTTTAGTTACTGCTGTTGGTTTTAATTGCCGGATTATGAAGCAATGCATCCCATGCTTTCGTGTAGTCACTATCTGTTCCACCGATAGCAAATTTATAGGTCATATTACCAGCGCCAGTCTTAGCCCAATAACTTGTTGTTGTCTCGCCGCTAACATTAAGCGAGCGACCATTTACCGTTACCGTACCAGGCTGCAAACCAGTTGCTTTTAGAACCGTTGACTTAATCACATTTGAAGACAAGTTGTATTTGTCTGTTCCAAATGTATTCGCATTAGCATTATAAATGCTATTAACCAAATCAGCCATATACTGAGCGTTGTATTTGTAACCAGCCATTGAGTCTAGAGAAGTATTATCATCATTACCTGCCCAGCCACCAAGTGTCACTTTTGGTGTTGAAAGCATCAACCAAACATCCGTATAATTGTCGGTTGTACCTGTTTTTCCTGACCAATCTGCTTGCGCTGCTTGACCATTCAAAGCTTGTAAATCTTTGTAGAACTCAGTAGTTGCGCCACCTTTAACAACATCTTTCAACAACTGATTTAAAATACTAGCTGTTGCTTCTGAGAAGACACGAACTGGATTTGCCTTGTGTTGGTAAATGACATTACCTTTATTATCAGTGATGCTATCAACCAAGTATCCTTTCATGTAAACACCACCGTTCGAAATCATTTGATAAGCATTTACTTGTTGAAGAACGGTTGTTTCAATACCACCACCTAAAGGCAGACTTTCAATCGCGTAGTTGTCAACGCTATAATTCATTTTCTTCATGTAAGACTCAATATCAACATTGTGATTGAGCAACATCTGATAAGTCCAATAAGCTGGAATATTCCATGATATATTAAGTGCTTCTTGAAGGTTAATCATGCCAGTTCCGACGTCGTTACCGTGCATGATTGGTTGACCACTTGAGAAATTCGTTGGGTAATTAGAAAGAATACTTGCACTGCCAAGAAGCCCTTGATCAATAGCAATACCGTAAGCGATAATCGGTTTGATACTTGAACCAGGTGAACGGGCGGTATCAAAAGCATGGTTATTTTGGTTGGTTGAATAATCCCTGCCACCGATAAATCCTAAAATCGCACCAGTAGAATTATCCATCAAGACATTCCCAACATCAACTTGTTGAGAACTTCCTTGATCCAGTGTGCCACCATGCTGCGCTACAGCATTTTGCATGGCATTGTAGACATTCTTATCAATTGTTGTCTTGACCGTGTAGCCACCTTGTTGCAAGGTTTCTGAAGCTAATTTGCGGTAAGATTCTTTCGTTGTATCGTTTTTCAATTCTTGTTCAGAAACACCATTTTTCTCAATCAAGTAATCATACATGATATCTTGTGCTTCTTCTAAGACAGAATAGTAAAGGAAATCGTGAGAACTTGTCGTTGCAGATGCTGGTTGAATAAAGTCTTGACTAACATCGTATGACTTATACTCATTGTACTCATCTTTTGTCAAATAGCCTGCGCGGTACATGTTGTAAAGAACATCTTGTTGACGAGAAAGACCATAAGCCATATTTTCCGCATCTTTTAGCTGACCAGCAGCTGTATAAGGCGAATAAACAATTGGACTTTGTGGCAAACCAGCTAAAAATGCAGCTTGTGGAATCGTCAAATCACTTGCAGACACCCCAAAGATTCCTTGAGCAGCCTCTTCAATCCCAGCAATATTTTCACCCTTATTGTTACGTCCAAAAGGTGACACATTCAGGTAATCGGTCAAAATCTCATCTTTATTCAAATAACGTTCCAAAGCCAACGCATAGATAATTTCACGTGATTTACGTTTAAAGGTTGGATCGTCACCTAAGACCTGTTGCTTGATTAACTGTTGCGTCAACGTTGACCCACCACTAGTTTCACCTAGGCCAAGAACAGATCCCAAAGTTGCACGGAAAACCGCCTTAGGAACCACACCATCATGCCCTTCAAAATTTTCATCCTCAGTTGCTACAATGGCATGTTTGATATTTTCTGAAATAGCTTCGCTAGCAACTGGTGTACGTAGCAAGTCCGTATCAATGGCAGCAATCGAACTGCCATCAGAATAAGACATCTGTGACACGCGCGTCAAGGAAGTCACCTGACTGACCAAGCTCTCCTTATCAGGGATTTTAACTGCATCTATCTGACTAGCAAGATAACCAAAAGCTAGACCGACTCCCAACATGACAAACAAGATGACAATGATATAAAAAAAGTCGGTTAACAACTTAACTGTCCTCAAAAAGACTGATCCAAAATCAAGTAAGCCAAGCTTCTGATGATCTGCTTTTTTCTTATTTTTATTTCTCTTACTCATTCTAATACCTCGATAATATTATACCAAACTTTGATAAAGCTTGCATAGAGGCACCGCTTTTTGATATAATAGCCTGTAAACTACAATATCATTGAGGGAAAATCTAGCCCAGCTAGAAGACACAAATATCACCCTCAAAATTTTAAGTAAGGAGAAAGCTCGTGAACATATTCGAAGAACTCAAAGAACGTGGCTTAGTTTTTCAAACAACTGATGAAGAAGCCCTTGTCAAAGCATTAACAGAAGGGCAAGTATCCTATTATACTGGTTATGATCCTACAGCTGATAGTCTTCACCTTGGTCACTTGGTTGCCATTCTAACATCACGTCGCCTTCAAATGGCAGGACATAAACCATATGCTCTTGTTGGAGGAGCTACAGGACTTATCGGTGACCCATCATTTAAAGACGCTGAACGCAGTCTTCAAACAAAAGAAACTGTTGATGGATGGGTTGTTAAAATTCAAAATCAATTGTCACGTTTCCTTGATTTCGAAAATGGCGACAACAAAGCCGTTATGGTTAACAACTATGACTGGTTTGGTAACATTAGCTTCATCGACTTCCTACGTGATGTCGGTAAATACTTTACTGTCAATGCAATGATGAGTAAAGAATCAGTTAAAAAACGTATTGAAACAGGTATCTCATACACTGAGTTTGCCTACCAAATCATGCAAGGTTACGACTTCTACGAATTAAACGACAAATACAACGTTACTTTGCAAATTGGTGGTTCTGACCAATGGGGTAATATGACTGCTGGTACAGAACTTCTTCGTCGTAAAGCTGATAAAACTGGCCACGTGATGACAGTGCCACTTATCACTGACGCTACAGGTAAAAAATTCGGTAAATCTGAAGGAAATGCGGTTTGGCTTGATGCTGATAAAACATCTCCATACGAAATGTACCAATTCTGGCTCAACGTTATGGACGACGATGCTGTTCGCTTCTTGAAAATCTTCACATTCCTTTCACTAGATGAAATCGCTGAAATCGAAAAAGAATTTAACGCTGCACGTCACGAACGTTTGGCACAAAAAGTCCTAGCACGTGAAGTTGTCACACTTGTTCACGGTGAAGAAGCTTACAAAGAAGCTCTTAAAATCACTGAACAACTTTTCGCTGGAAACATCAAGAGCCTTTCAGCAAAAGAATTGAAACAAGGTCTTAACAACGTTCCTAACTACGCTGTTCAAGATGATGATAACCGCAACATCGTTGAAATGCTTGTTGCTGCTAAAATCTCACCATCAAAACGTCAAGCACGTGAAGACGTTCAAAATGGTGCTATCTACATCAACGGTGAACGTGTTCAAGATTTGGACTACACACTTTCTGATGACGATAAAATCGATAACGAACTTACTGTTATCCGTCGCGGTAAGAAAAAATACTTCGTATTGACTTACTAATTTAAAATCATTAACAGATGCTTAAAGCATCTGTTTTTTTATGCCATCAAAAAAGAGAGGAAGTTCCTCTCTTTTTTAACTATTACGACGACTTACCACATTAAACAAATTCACCAAAAGGAAAATTGCCACAAAGATAATTGTAATCGTTGCGCTTGCTGGTGTTTCCCAATAATACGATGTGATAATACCAGTTACCATTCCAATAAAACCAACTAAAACACCAATGAAAATCACTGATCTAAAGTTTTTCCCAAGCCTCATAGCGATACTTGCTGGTAAAACCATAATCGTTGACACCAGCAGAGCTCCTGCTGCCGGAATCGTCAAAGCTATTGCAATCCCAGTCACAATATTGAATAACAATGACATCAAACGAACTGGCAAGCCATCAACAAAAGCTGTTTCCTCATCAAATGTTAGAACATACATCGGTCTGATAAATAATAAAGTCAAAATCAAAACAATAACTGCAATCACAAACAAAGCAATGACTTGACCCATATTAATCGTCACAATCGAACCGAATAAATACTGTTCCAAATTCACACTACCAGCATTCTCTGACTTACTTGTTACAATCAAGGCAACCGCTAAACCAAGCGACATCAGAATCGCCGTAGAAATTTCAATATAGTGCTTATAAACCGTCTGCAAATATTCTAAAACAACAGCTGCAATCGTCACCACAATGACCGTTGACCAGGTTGTCGATTTGCCAAGCAAAATTCCTAAAGCTACACCAGCTAGAGAAACGTGACTAAGCGTATCGCTCATCAAACTCTGATGACGTAGGATTAGGAAAATTCCCAAAATCGGAGCAAAAATACTAATCGCAACTACTGCCATAATGGCGCGTTGCATAAAATCATATGAAAAAATCTCAGTCAGCATTCTTAGCTCCTTTCTTTGTTAAAGCATGAAGATCGAAGCAATGCCAAGGTGTCTTTTGACTACGAACCAAGTGAATGTTACGATCAGCATAACGTTTCACCTCATCTGGATCATGCGTAATCATCAAAACGGATTTTCCGTGTGTATGTGCACTGTGGTGCATCAATTCGTAAAACCTTTCAGTTGTTCCAGCATCCATACCAGTTGTTGGTTCATCTAAAATAAAAATATCAGGATCTGAAGCAAAAATACGCGCAATCACAATACGTTGTTTTTGACCTCCAGATAAGCTACCAATGCGCTTATTACGATTTTCCCACATACCAACTGATTCTAGACTAACCTTAACGTGTTCTTCGTCATGCTTAGTCAAACGACGAAACCAACCATTTCGAGGATATCGACCAGAACGGACGAATTCATGAACCGTTGACGGAAAACCAGCATTAAAACTAGCAATCTGCTGTGGCAAATAGGCAATACGGAGCTTCTTGCCATCTTTATTTATTTTAGAGATTGTCACTTGACCACTCTTTGGTGTCAAAATACCAAGCGTCGCCTTAACCAAAGTTGATTTTGCTGCTCCATTTTCACCAGTTAAAGTAACAAACTCACCACTATCTAAATGGTAATTAATTCCTTCCAATACAGGCTCACTATCATATTGGAAAGATAAATCTTCTACAGTAATATATCTCATTTACACCCTTCTAGCTCATCTGAAAAAGCAGTCAAAAATCTTGAAATAACAGACTGTTCTTCATCTGAAAAATCATCAATCATTTTTTTATACACTGACAATGTCGCATGATGGTGGTGAGTATGTTCATCTGCGACAGGTTTAGCAAGCTCAGTCAATTCAAAATAAGTCACACGGGCATCATCCTTATTTTTCACAGGAGCAAGCATTCCCTCTTTGACCAAACACTTAATAGCTTTCGTAACAGCTGCTTGGCTAATATTCAAACGTTTTGCCAAGGCTGAATTAGTCAAGCGTTCTTGCGACAAGAGCATCAGAATATGTTCTTGTGTATTGGTTAATTCAACACCACTTTGACAAGCACCAAATAATAACTCGTGCTGATTTTCGGCTTTTAATAAAATTTCATTTACTAGACAATCAATTTGTTTTTCTAGCTGCATTATCAACACTCCTCTCACTTCATTAACCAGTTAATTATATCAAAAAGAAAAAGAAGAATCAATTACCTGATTCCCTTTCTTCACAATATCCGTACTTTGTAAACTTCTTTACAGAAGCCTCGCATACTATTAACCAAACGATCTGCTTTTTTCTCTGAGCGACACAAACCAAAAACTGTCGGACCACTTCCTGTCATTAAAGCAGCATCAGCCCCACACTTCATCATACGATCTTTTATTTTTTGGATAAATGGCTTGCGCTTAATCGTAATATCCTCTAAAGAATTCCCCATATGAGCAATAATCTGTTCATAATCATTAGCCAAAACAGCTTCCTTTAAAGAATCAATATCAACACGAGAAATTGTCTCACAATCAATCTCAGGAAAAACCGTGCGCGTTGAAACACCAAAATCAGGCTTAACCAAAACAACCCAAGCAGACAAAGATGTATTTAAACACTCAACAATTTCACCTTTACCAGAAATGCAGGCACAACCAGCTCCCAAACAATAAGGCACATCACTCCCCACTTGAAAGCCAATCTCAATCATTTCTTCTTTAGATAACTTAAGTTGCCATAACTTATTTAAAGCCCTGATAGTGGCAGCAGCATCAGTTGACCCGCCGCCCAAACCAGCACAGATAGGGATAGTTTTCTCCAGTTCAATCTTAACACCAGACTTGATGCCATATCTATCCTTAATGAGCTGAGCTGCCTTAAAAACATCATTTTTAGCATTTAAAGGCATCTTGTGATTATTAGACTCAACAATAATATCTGAACCAGAAATCTCAGATACTGTGATATAGTCATTCAAATCAACACTAACCATAACCATTGATAAATCATGATAACCATCAGGCCTTTTCCCAACAATATCCAAGCCTAAATTAATCTTAGCAGGTGCCTTTTCAATAATAACCATTAAACATTCCTTTTAAAATATTACATCTATTATAACAAATATTCTGAAAAGAACACACCATAATAGTCTCCTTCTATGAAAAACATCATATTTTCAGGAAAACTATTTTTAAAATACTATATTTTCAAATTGATGCACAAAAAAAGCAACTCATCTGAGTTGCTCTCCGTCTACCGCTTTTAAACTCCGCCAGTAGGACTCGAACCTACGACATCATGATTAACAGTCATGCGCTACTACCAACTGAGCTATGGCGGATAAATGCTAAGCGACTACCATATCTAACAGGGGGCAACCCCCAACTACATCAGGCGTGCTAGGGCTTAACTTCTGTGTTCGGCATGGGAACAGGTGTATCTCCTAGGCTATCGTCACTTAACTATGATTGA
>NZ_SJWW01000011.1:0-79918 GCF_004352745.1 Streptococcus sp. KCJ4932
GAGGTGAATAGCTTATTAATTGACAAATTTATTATCCGATAATTAAAGAATTTTATTAGTTAACCATAAAAATCAGAGCAACTTTTAAAATCTCCTGGGCTGTTTTGATTTTTTATGGTTACATTTTATGGGAAAAAGTATCATTTACAACAAATTATCAATTAACATTTGGAACTTTAGCTCTTCTAGTTTAAAATATAGATAATAATATGCATTAGTTTATATATTAGATTTAGAGGAGAAGCAATGGAAAAATATAACCTTATTGCAAATGATGTGCGTAAGAAAATTTTAGAAGGTGTTTATCAACCGAATGAACAGCTACCTTTTGAAAAAGATTTTTGTCGCACGTACAAGGTTAGTAAGATGACGGTCAAAAAAGCCTTAGATATTCTCGTTACAGAAGGCTTGATTTACAAACGTCGTGGGGCAGGGACTTTTGTCATGGACCTGTCAGTTGAAAAAATGGAGAAAATGTTGATGGATATCCAAATGATGGGGACAACAGCATTTTATCCAGACAAAAAAATTACAAGTCGCGTGATTGATTTTACGGTTGTGAAAGCAGACGCGGAAATTGCAGAAAAACTAAAAATTAAGGAAACAAGCTTTGTTTATAAAATTCATCGTGTCCGCTTAGTTGATGATAAACCAACGGTTATCGAAGAAACTTACATGCCAATCGACTTGATTACAGGTTTGAAAATCGAGCATGTGGAAAATTCGATTTATGACTACATTGAAAATGACCTTGGTTTAAAAATTCAATCAGGCCACCGTACGATTACTGTTCGTCGTGCGACGGATGAGGAAGCTGACTACTTGTCACTTGAAAAAGGTGACCCAGTAGCAGTAGCTGTCCAAACGGGTTATTTAACAAATGGAGCTGCGTTTGAATACTCAATTAGTACACATCGTTATGATGAATTTTCATTGGAGATTGTTTTAACACACCGCTAGCAGTGTTTTTGCTAGGTAGAAATGGAGAAGAAAATGAATTTAGTCGTGTTTGATATTGGTGGAACTTCTGTGAAATATGGTCGCTACCAAGACAGTGCCATTGATAAAAAAGGTTCCTTTCCAACTCCCAAAACATGGGAAGAAATGAAAGAAAACTTGCATCGTGTCTTCACAGAATTAGCGGATGCTGATACCAAAGGAGTTGCTATCTCTAGCCCTGGTGCTGTGGAT
This sequence comes from Streptococcus sp. KCJ4932, assembly GCF_004352745.1. Classification (NCBI taxonomy): domain Bacteria; kingdom Bacillati; phylum Bacillota; class Bacilli; order Lactobacillales; family Streptococcaceae; genus Streptococcus; species Streptococcus sp. KCJ4932. The sequence goes on from NZ_SJWW01000011.1 coordinate 1,192, forward strand.
ACTGAAGAAGGTGTGATTAAAGGCTTTAGTGCTATCCCATACATTCATCATTTCAAGATTATTGATGAATTGGAAGCAATGTTTGGCCTACCTGTGACCATCGAAAATGATGCTAACTGTGCTGGCCTTGCTGAAAGTCAATTTGGTATCGGAAAAGACAGCAAAAAATCAATTTACTTCATCCTTGGGACAGGTATTGGTGGTGCGGTTTGCCTTGATGGTAAATTGTACAAAGGAAGTAGCCTTTACGGTGGTGAATTTGGTTTCATGATTATCAAAGACGGCATTACGCTTAGTAACCTAGCTAGTCCTGTTGCCGTGGCTAAAAAATATGCTAAAGAACATGGCTTGACTGATTTTACTGGCAAAGATTTATTTGATTTGGCAGATGCTGGCAATAGCGATGCGAAGGCTGCCTTGTCAGAAATGTATGATGTCATTGCTATCGGCATTTTTAACTGCCTTGTCAGCATTAACCCTGATTTGGTCGGTATTGGTGGCGGCATTTCTGCGCGTGAAGATTTGGTGCCAGAACTTGAAAAACGTCTGCAAAAATTGGTCGAAAAAACCGATGCTCACGGATTAGAATACCAAGTAAAAACTTGCCAATTCCGAAACGATGCCAATCTTTTAGGAGCCGTTTCTAATTTCTTAAATAGCAAATAATAGTTTAAGGCTTGATAAATTTTCAAGCCTCTTTTTTATTTAGTAAACAAAGTCTTTAAAATGGATAAGGCATTGGTATTTTGGGGCGTTTAGTGTTAAAATAATATACAATATAAATCTGTATGCAAAGAAGAGGTCCTTATGGCAAAAATTGTGAATTTGACGGGTGAAGAGGTCGTTGCCCTAACGGCCCAATATATGAGCAAATCTGATGTAGCGATTGTTCAAAAAGCATTGGATTACGCGACAAAAGCACATATCTCACAAGTTAGGCAATCAGGCGAGCCTTATATCATCCATCCTATCCAAGTTGCAGGTATTTTAGCAGATCTTCATCTTGATGTGGTGACAGTGGCTTGTGGTTTTTTGCATGACGTTGTTGAAGATACTGAGATTACTTTAGATGAAATCGAAGCCGAATTTGGTAAAGATGTGCGTATCATCGTGGATGGCGTGACAAAACTTGGTAAAGTTGAGTACAAATCACACGAAGAGCAATTGGCTGAAAATCACCGTAAGATGCTTATGGCCATGTCTAAAGATATCCGTGTCATTTTGGTAAAACTTGCTGACCGTCTTCATAATATGCGCACTTTGAAGCATCTTCGTAAGGACAAACAAGCGCGTATTTCACGTGAAACCATGGAAATCTATGCTCCCCTTGCTCATCGTTTGGGGATTAGCCGCATCAAGTGGGAATTGGAAGATTTGTCATTCCGTTACCTTAATGAAATTGAGTTCTACAAGATTTCTCACATGATGAACGAAAAACGTCGTGAACGTGAAGCTTTGGTTGATGAAATCGTTAAGAAAATCAAAGATTACACTGAAGAGCAAGGGCTTTACGGAGACGTTTACGGTCGTCCAAAACACATTTATTCTATTTATCGCAAAATGCGTGATAAAAAGAAACGTTTCGACCAAATCTATGATTTGATTGCCATTCGTTGTATCATGGAAACACCTAGCGATGTTTACGCTATGGTTGGTTACATTCATGAATTGTGGCGTCCAATGCCAGGGCGTTTCAAAGATTATATTGCTGCGCCTAAAGCCAATGGTTACCAATCTATTCACACGACTGTTTACGGACCAAAAGGACCAATCGAAATTCAAATCCGTACCAAAGAAATGCACCAAGTCGCTGAATACGGGGTTGCTGCTCACTGGGCTTACAAAAAAGGGATTAAAGGCAAGGTTGATAGCCAAGAACAAGCTGTCGGCATGAGCTGGATTAAAGAGTTGGTTGAATTGCAAGACGCCTCAAATGGTGATGCGGTAGACTTTGTCGATTCAGTTAAGCAAGATATTTTTTCAGAACGTATCTACGTCTTCACCCCAACAGGTGCCGTGCAAGAATTGCCAAAAGATTCTGGGCCAATTGATTTTGCTTACGCTATTCACACACAAGTTGGTGAAAAGGCTGTTGGTGCTAAGGTTAATGGCCGTATGGTACCTCTAACTGCCAAACTTAAAACAGGTGATGTGGTTGAAATTGTAACCAATCCAAATTCATTTGGACCAAGTCGCGACTGGATTAAAATTGTTAAGACAAACAAGGCCCGCAACCGCATCCGCCAATTCTTGAAAAATCAGGATAAGGAATTATCAGTCAACAAGGGCCGTGAACTTTTGGTGGATTATTTCCAAGACCAAGGCTATGTGGCTAACAAATACTTGGATAAAAAACACCTTGAAGCCATTTTGCCACGTTTCAGTGTTCGTAGCGAAGAAGCTCTTTATGCGGCCGTTGGATTTGGTGAAATTAGTGCGGCAGCAGTTTTCAATCGCTTAACAGAAAAAGAACGCCGCGAAGAAGAACGCGCTAAAGCGAAAGCAGAAGCAGATGAACTCATGAATGGTGGCGAAATCAAGACAGAAAATAAAGAAGTCTTGAAAGTCCGCAGCGAAAATGGCGTTATCATCCAAGGTGCTTCGGGTCTTTTGATGCGTATCGCCAAATGTTGTAACCCAGTGCCAGGTGACCCAATCGAAGGTTATATCACCAAGGGTCGTGGGGTGGCTATTCACCGTGCAGATTGTCACAATATCAAGAGCCAAGAAGGCTATGAACAACGTCTGATCGAGGTCGAATGGGACGACGCTACAAGCGCTAATAATGATTACATCGCTGAAATTGATATTTACGGTCTTAACCGTTCAGGACTTCTAAATGACGTCCTTCAAGTTCTTTCAAATGTCACTAAGAACATTTCAACCGTCAATGCCCAACCAAGTAAGGATATGAAATTTGCGAATATCCACGTTAGCTTCACAATTCCAAACTTGACGGAATTGACTGCTGTTGTCGATAAAATTAAAATCATCCCAGACGTTTATTCTGTCAAACGTACAAATGGATAACTAAAATGAGCTGTATCATCAGCTCATTTTTTTGTTTGAAAGAGTATGTGGTAAGTGCTTTTTTTATTTTTCTGAAAATGTTAAAATGACAATAATGAAAGCGAATTTATTTTCAGAAAGGAATAGATATGAAAGTAGTCATTCAACGTGTTAAAGAAGCGCAAGTTACGATTGATGATGAACTGGTTGGAGATATCAATCAAGGTTTATTGTTGTTAGTTGGAGTAGGACCAGATGATGAGCAAGAAGACCTTGTTTACGCTGTTCGTAAAATCACTAATATGCGCATCTTTTCAGATGACATGGGCAAGATGAATTTATCTGTCCAAGATATTAAAGGAAGTATCTTATCAGTGTCTCAATTTACTTTGTTTGCGGATACCAAAAAAGGCAATCGTCCGGCATTTACAGGTGCCGCAAAACCTGATAAAGCTGAAAAAATGTACCTCGACTTTAATGAAGCACTTGCTCAATTCGTTCCTGTTGAAACAGGTGTTTTTGGTGCGGACATGCAAGTTAGCCTAGTCAATGACGGACCTGTTACCATTATTTTAGATACGAAATCTCGTTAAGTTGAGTTAAGAAGGGACGGAGGTGGAAGATGTCATTAGAGCGATTGTTTCCAGAAGCTGTTGAAGCTGGCAAGGTTGAGCATGCAGAAGATTGGGTAGCTGTTGAGGAAAATGGGCAAACGTATTACCTTCCTCTAGCAAATCTGAGTGAGCGTGAAAAAGCATTACTGGTTTTGCAAAATGACGGTATTTTAGAAGACAAGGTGACTGAGAATCCTTGGTACCGTTATTTGATTCAAGATGATTTGAGTGTGGCAAAAGATTACAAAGCCTTGCAAATCATTTACATCGATCACAAGGAACCCTTGCCAGAAGAACTGTGTGATTTTTTTGTGACCTTGTTACCCAATTTACTTGCGACGGTGGTCATCTCAAAGACCAGAACACTACTCATCCTTGATCAAGAAGAGATGATTGAAGCAGAAGATTTAATCAATGATGTGCTACCGACTTTGGAAAGTGACTTTGGTATAAAGTTAACCATTTTCTTTGGCAATGTCTGGTGTAAATTTCAAGCAGATGATTTGCCAGCTTTTTACCGTGAAGAAAGTCGCTTGTTTGCCAATATGAGACATTTCCGTGGTAATGAACGAACAGTCAGTTTTTCACAAATGTTGCTGCTAGCTTATGCGCACCAGCTTGATTTGCCAGCTATTAAACATAAAATGTTACAGGCTATTGATGATAGTAAAGACATCAGACCGATTATCATGACCATGTGGCAAGAACAGGGCAATCTTGCCAAAACAGCACAAAATCTTTATATTCACCGTAATTCCTTGCACTATAAAATCGAGAAATTCCGCCTTTTGTCAGGCTTGAATTTGAAAAATCTTAATGATTTGGCATTTTCGTATCTTTTAATTATGGAAAATTAGTTTTTGGGCACATTGCACAAAAAATCTTGTGACTCCTGTCTATATCGTGTAAGCGTTATCTTTGCTATAATAAAGCCACATAGATCAAAGGAGTTAAAAAATGGTAGAACTTAATCTTAATCATATTTACAAAAAATACCCAAATGCAAGCCACTATGCTGTTGAAGATTTCGATCTTGACATTAAAGATAAAGAATTTATCGTTTTCGTAGGACCTTCAGGTTGTGGTAAATCTACAACGCTTCGTATGGTTGCTGGTCTTGAAGATATCACAGAAGGTGAACTTAAAATTGATGGCGAAGTCGTTAATGATAAAGCACCAAAAGACCGTGATATTGCCATGGTTTTCCAAAACTACGCTCTTTACCCACACATGACTGTTTATGATAACATGGCATTTGGGCTAAAACTTAGAAAATATAAAAAAGATGAAATTGACAAACGTGTTCGCGAAGCTGCACAAATTCTTGGCTTGACAGAATTCCTTGAACGCAAACCTGCTGACCTTTCAGGTGGTCAACGTCAACGTGTTGCCATGGGTCGTGCTATCGTACGTGATGCCAAAGTATTCTTGATGGACGAACCTTTGTCAAACTTGGATGCCAAACTTCGTGTGTCAATGCGTGCTGAAATTGCTAAAATTCACCGTCGTATCGGTTCAACAACAATCTACGTTACTCACGACCAAACAGAAGCCATGACACTTGCTGACCGTATTGTTATCATGAGTTCTACTAAAAATCCTGACGGTTCAGGAACAATCGGTCGCGTTGAACAAATTGGTACACCACAAGAACTTTACAACCGTCCAGCTAACAAATTCGTTGCTGGTTTCATCGGAAGTCCAGCCATGAACTTCTTTGAAGGAACAGTTAAAGATAATACTTTGGTTAGTGACTCAGGTTTCACAATTGCTTTGCCAGAAGGTCAAAAGAAATTGCTTGAAACAAAAGGTTACAATGGTAAAAAAGTTATCTTCGGTATTCGTCCAGAAGATATCTCAAACAACCCACTTGCTCGTGAAACATACCCAGGAGCAACTCTTGAAGCTGAAGTTACTGTTTCTGAATTGCTCGGTGCTGAAACAATGCTTTACGTTAAAGTAGGTAACACTGAACTTGTTGCTCGTGCGGATGCGCGTGATGTTTACCAACCAGGTTCAAAAGTGGAATTGACATTGAATGTTGCCAAAGGTCACTTCTTTGACCCAGAAACGGAGGCAGCTATTCGCTAATTTAACGCTATCCAAAACAGAACTCTTCTAGAATACAACCCAAAAAGCCTTACGTCTAACGACGTAGGGCTTTTTTGGGTTTTCATCATAAAATAAAGTTACTTACCAAATGATAAGTAACTTTTTATTGTCTAAACTTATTCGTCAGCGACCATGATATCAGTTAATTGACCAAATTTTTCTTTGGCATCTTCAGAAATACCTGAATCAGTGACCAGATGATCGATTTTGCTAACATTGTAGAAATCATAAAAATCATATTTATTGAATTTTTCATGGTCGACGAGAAGGAATTTTTCAAAGGCATTATCAAGGGCAATGCGTTGAATTTCTCCTTCACTTTCGCTGTAAGTAGCTACAGAATCCCCAAAGACACCGTTAGCACTAACAAAGGCTTTTGAGAATTTGAGGTTTTGCAAGTAGTTAGCAGTCAGTGAGCCAACAAAGGCACCTGTAATATCACGATATTCACCGCCGGTTAAGATTAAATCGGTGCTTTTATTTTGATTTAAAATAGTGAATACTGGCAAACTATTTGTCACGACACGGATGTTTTTGGCAACAAGTTCGTGAGCAAAATGTTCCAGCGTTGTTCCGGGACCGATAAAGACTGTTTCGCCTTCTTGAATGAGTGTGCTGGCGAACTTAGCAATGGCACGCTTTTCTTCGATTTGTAGTTCTTGTTTTTCAGTGTTTGATTTTTCGTATTTTGGTTTTACTTTTGGTGTATCAATACTTTGTGCGCCACCATGGATACGAATCAATAAGCCTTCTTTGTCTAGCTCGTCAAGGTCACGACGAACTGTCATGTCAGAAACACCAAGTTCTTTAATGATGTCGTTTACTGTAATAACACCTTTGACGTTGATTTTTTCAAGAATCCACTGGAGGCGTTCTTTTTTCAGCATGTCAATCTCCTTTCTTTTCTTTATTCCTTGTCACTATCATATCACAAAGAGACTGGTAACTCAACAAATAAGAAAAAAAAGAAACATTTTGAAACAGTTTTGTAACAATCATGAAAAGTACCGAAGTTAAAGCATTTTTCGAGAGTTTCTCAAAATGAAACAAACACAAAACAACAAACATTTTTAAAAAATATTAAACAAACGTGTTGACAAATGTTTGTTTTAGAATTATTATATAAACATAAAAAAACGTTTTTAAAAAATTATCTAGATAAAAGAAAAATTTTGAGGTGTTAAAATGACAGTTATTCTTGGTTCAGATGCTGCAGGGGAAACTTTAAAAAACATTATTAAAGATTACCTGCTTGAAAATGCTTATGACGTCAAAGACGTTACAGATGTCAAAAAAGATTTTGTTGATAATACGCTTGCAGTTGCAGCAGGAGTTAATGCTTCTGATGATAATCTTGGTATTATGATCGATGCTTATGGTGCTGGAAGTTTTATGACAGCTACAAAAATCAAAGGCATGATTTGTGCAGAAGTTTCAGATGAACGCTCTGCTTACATGACACGTGCTCACAATAATGCTCGCATGATTACCATGGGTTCAGAAATTGTTGGGGTTGAATTAGCTAAAAATATTGTCAAAGGATTTTTGGAAGGGCACTATGATGGTGGTCGTCACCAAATCCGTGTCGATATGTTAAATAAAATGTGTTAAGAGCGAGGGAGATAAAATGAAAATTGCAATTGGATGTGACCATATCGTAACAACAGAAAAAATGGCAGTGTCAGACTTTTTGAAATCAAAAGGCTATGAGGTTATTGATTGTGGAACTTATGACCACACACGTACGCATTACCCAATCTTTGGTAAAAAAGTTGGTGAAGCTGTGACAAGTGGTCAAGCAGATTTGGGAGTTTGTATCTGTGGTACAGGTGTTGGGATTAACAACTCTGTCAATAAAGTTCCAGGTATTCGCTCAGCTTTAGTGCGTGATATGACAACTGCTATTTATGCCAAAGAAGAGTTGAATGCGAATGTCATTGGTTTTGGTGGCAAAATTACTGGTGAATTGTTGATGTGTGATATTATCGAAGCCTTCATCAAGGCTGAGTACAAACCAACAGCAGAAAATAAAGCTTTAATTGAAAAAATTGCAGCTGTGGAAACAGTTAATGAAGAGCAAAGTTCACCAGATTTCTTTGATGAATTTCTTGAAAAATGGGATCGTGGCGAATATCACGATTAGGAGATAATAAGATGATTCTTACTGTAACGTTGAACCCATCGATTGATATTTCTTATCCGTTGGATGATTTAAAGTTGGATACTGTGAACCGTGTTGCTGATGCACGAAAAACAGCAGGTGGCAAGGGTTTGAATGTCACTCGAGTATTATCAGAGATTGGCGACCATGTGACAGCAACGGGTTTTGTTGGTGGAAAGCTAGGAGATTTTTTGACAAGACAATTGGATAAAAGTCAGATTAATCACCGCTTTTTTAAGATTCATGGTGAAACGCGTAATTGCATTGCGATTTTACATGACGGATTGCAAACAGAAATTTTAGAAGCTGGTCCCATGATTGACCCAGATGAGGCAGATGGTTTTCTTAATCATTTTCGCTATCTTTGTCCGTCATATGATGTCATCACGATTTCAGGAAGTCTTCCAGCTGGTCTTGAGGATAATTACTATCAAAAGATGATTAGTCTAGCAAATTCTCAAGGTAAAAAAGTTGTGCTAGATTGTTCTGGCAAAGCGTTAGAAGCTGTTTTAGCTGGTGCTGACAAACCATTTGTCATCAAACCAAATACTGAAGAGTTGTCTCAACTTGTTGGAAAAACGGTTACGGACGATGTAGCAGAACTAAAAGCAATCTTGCAAGATGACTTGTTTGATGGCATTGATTGGGTAGTTGTATCACTAGGTGGCAAAGGAGCTTTTGCAAAACATGGCAATCATTTTTACCGCGTCACTATTCCCAAAATCAATGTGGTAAATCCGGTCGGTTCAGGGGATTCGACAGTGGCTGGGATTGCTTCAGCAATTACTCACAGCCTTTCAGATAAAGATTTCTTATGCCATGCTAATGTTCTTGGGATGTTAAACGCTCAAGAAAAAATGACTGGGCATGTCAATATGAAACATTACGAAAATTTATTTAATCAAATTCAGGTAGAAGAGGTATAGAAAAAATGGTATTAACACAAGGAAAACGTAACTTACTAGAAAAACTTAGTCGTGAGGGTGTAATTTCTGCTTTGGCATTTGACCAACGTGGGGCTCTCAAGCGCATGATGGCAAAATATCAAACTGAAGAACCAAGTGTTGCACAAATTGAACAATTGAAAGCCTTGGTTTCTGAAGAATTAACACCATATGCCTCATCTATTCTTCTTGACCCTGAATATGGTTTGCCTGCAAGCAAAGTCAGAGATAGCAATGCAGGATTGTTGCTAGCTTATGAAAAAACAGGCTATGATGCCACAACAACTAGCCGCTTGCCAGATTGTTTGGTAGAATGGTCAGCTAAGCGCCTTAAAGAAGAAGGCGCAGATGCGGTGAAATTCTTGCTTTACTACGATGTCGATGGTGATGAATACATTAATCTTCAAAAACAAGCTTACATCGAACGCATTGGTGATGAATGTAAGGCTGAAGACATGCCATTCTTCCTTGAAATCTTGACTTACGATGAAAACATTTCTGACAATACTAGCGCAGTATTTGCCAAAGTCAAACCACATAAAGTTAATGAAGCTATGAAAGTTTTCTCTGATGAACGCTTTGGTATCGATGTGCTTAAAGTTGAAGTCCCTGTCAATATGAAATATGTTGAAGGTTTTGCGGATGGTGAAGTGGTTTACACAAGAGAAGAAGCAGCACAAGCCTTTAAAGACCAAGAAGCGGCTAGCCATTTGCCATACATCTACCTAAGTGCTGGTGTGTCAGCAAAACTTTTCCAAGAAACGTTAGCATTTGCGGCTGAATCTGGTGCTAATTTCAATGGTGTGCTTTGTGGACGTGCGACATGGGCTGGTTGTGTTCAAATCTATATTGAACAAGGTGAAGCTGCTGCGCGTGAATGGCTTCAAACGCAAGGACGCAAAAATATTGAAGATCTCAATAAAGTGCTTGTGAAGACAGCTAGTCCTTGGACTGAGAAAGTAGTTGAAGTTGCTTTTGCCTAAAGCAATTAGCAAAACTTCTTTGATATACTTTGTTTTTTGATACTGGGAATGTTGGTTGTGAGGATGAACATTCCCTTTTTTAGAAAGGGAAGGAAATTATGGTCATCGAATTAAAAAATGATTTCTTGACAGTTCAATTTAAAGAATTTGGGGGAGCTTTATCTTCTATCAAAGATAAAGATGGCATCGAATATTTGTGGCAAGGAGATCCAAAATATTGGAGTTCACAGGCACCTGTACTCTTTCCGATTTGTGGTAGCTTACGTGATGATGAAGCGATTTATCGTCCAAATGTTCGTCCGCATTTTACAGGAATCATCCCACGTCATGGCTTGGTGCGTAAGAAAAATTTTAGCTATCATCCCATATCAGAAGACAGTGTCGCTTTTAGCATTACACCCGACAGTGATATGTTAGCGAATTATCCTTATGATTTTAAACTTAAAATCATTTATACCTTAATTGAAAAGACTATCAAGGTGACTTATCAAGTGACTAACCGTGAGTCAGAAAAGCGTATGCCGTATTTTATCGGGGGACATCCAGGCTTTAACTGTCCCTTGCTAGATGATGAAGAATACGAAGATTATTATCTTGAATTTGAAAAAGAAGAAACTTGCTCAGTACCAGAAACTTTTCCAGAGACTGGTTTACTTGATGTGACAAAGCGGACGCCATTTTTAAATCACCAAAAAGTGCTAGAGCTAGATTATGCTTTGTTTGCTAAAGATGCGATTACTTTGGACTGTTTAGCTTCGCGTAGCATTTCTTTGAAATCTCACAAGCATGCAAAAGGATTGCGACTAGACTTTGCTGATTTTCCAAACTTGATTTTATGGTCAACAGCTAATAAGAGTCCTTTTATCGCTTTGGAACCTTGGAGTGGCTTGTCAACATCCTTAGATGAAAGTGATGTTTTAGAAGACAAACGTCAGGTTACTTTTGTGGATAGCAGAAAAACGAGTGAAAAATCCTATACTATCACTATTTTTTGAAAATGTTTATAAACAAACAAAAAAACTCAAAAAATAAACAAGAAAGGGTTTACAAAACTAAAAATGTGTGATATATTATAACCATAGAAATTAAATAGAGTGGATTGTAACTAAGACATTAGGCAAGACCGCAAATAATCTAGACGGAAGAAGTCTAGCTTGTTTGTGGTTTTTTATTTGTCTAAACCACTGGGGAGGGGTAGAATGTTTCGGATTATACAAGCGCTCAACAATAATGTAGCCCTAGTTAAAAATGAACAAGGGCAACAGGCTGTCGTTATGGGACTAGGAATTGTTTTTCACAAGAGAAAAGGTGATTTAATCACACCAGATAAAGTTGAAAAAGTCTTTTCTTTAAAAACTGAGGAATCTAAAGAAAACTTTTTAACGCTCTTGAAAAACATTCCGCTTGATATCTTAACGGTTACTTACAATATGATTGATGAATTGGTGAAAAAACATCAATTCCCTGTGCAAGAATATTTGTATGTCACGCTTACCGATCACGTTTATTCTGTTTATCAGAAGTTATTAAAAGGGACCTATCAAGAAAGTCATTTGCCAGACATTTCAAAAGAATACGTGACCGAGTTTGAGATGGCAAGAGAAGCTGTTGAGATATTGAGTCAAAAGTTATCAGTAACTTTTCCTGATGACGAAGTTGGGCGCATGGCACTGCATTTCATTAATGCTAAAGGTGACTACGATGTTTCAGCGACGAAAGAAGAGAGCGCTAGAAAACGCGTCTTGGAATTAGTCGAAGATGAATTAGTCAAGAATGGTATCAAGCGTAGTAGTGCTAATGGCAATCTTTACGACCGTTTGATGATTCACCTTACTTATCTAATCAATCGATTACAGACTAATCAGCAAGATGAAACATCTTTGATAAGTATGGAAGAATTTGTTAAAGCAGATTATCCAAAAGCTTATCAAATTGGTCGAGTCATTTACAACTTGATTGAAGAAGAATTGCAGCTGGATTTATCACGCAGTGAACGTGTTTATCTGGTGATACATATTCAACGTTTATTGAAATAAGGAGAAAACAATGTACAAATTACCTGATGATTTTATTTTTGGTGGCGCGACAGCAGCATACCAAGTTGAAGGCTCAACAAATGAAGGTGGTAAAGGACCTGTGGCTTGGGATGATTTCCTAGCAGAACAAGGACGTTTCAGTCCAAATCCGGCTAGCGATTTTTATCACCAATACCCAAAAGATATTGAACTTTGTGAAAAATTTGGTGTCAATGGTCTTCGTTTATCGATTGCTTGGAGTCGTATTTTCCCAAATGGTAGAGGTGAGGTTAATCAAGAAGGTGTTGATTTTTACCACAAAGTTTTTGCAGAATGTGAAAAACGTGGAATCACAACTTTTGTAACCCTTCATCATTTTGATACGCCAAAAGTTTTGTTTGATAATGGTGATTTTCTAAATCGTGACACGATTGAGGCTTTTGTTGATTACGCTAAATTCTGTTTTGAAGAATTCACAGAAGTTCGTCACTGGAGTACGTTTAATGAAATCTATCCAGTTGCAACCAACCAATATTTGCTTGGTATTTTCCCACCAGGAATCAAATATGACCTTTCAAAAGTTATCCAATGTTTGCACAATATGATGTATGCGCATGCGCGTGTGGTTAACTTGTTTAAAGATGGTGGCTACCAAGGTGAGATTGGTGTGGTTCATTCTCTTGAAACCAAATACCCTGCAACTGATAGTGAAGAAGATAAACATGCCGCTTTCCTAGATGATGCGTTATCAATTCGTTTCTTACTTGATGCAACTTATCTAGGTTATTATTCAAACGAAACAATGAAAGCGCTTAAAGAAATCTGCGCCGCTAACAATGCTAGCTACGAATTCCTTGATAGCGACTTTGAAGAAATGAAAAAAGCTAGTCACCGTAATGACTACCTTGGTATCAATCATTACCAATGTCACTTTGTCAAAGCCTACAATGGTGAGAATGCTATTCACCACAACGGTACAGGTGACAAAGGAACATCAGTTTACAAAGTCAAAGGTATCGGGGAACGCATTTACAAAGAAGGTATTCCAAGAACAGATTGGGACTGGATTATCTATCCTGAAGGTTTGTATGACTTGCTTCTTCGTATCAAAGCAGATTACCCACACTATAATAAAATCTACATCACAGAAAATGGTATGGGTTATAAAGATGAATTTGATGACGGCATCATCATGGACCAACCGCGTATCGATTATTTGAAAGTTTACCTTCAATCACTTGCTAAAGCAATCGATGCAGGGGTTAATGTTAAGGGATATTTCTTATGGTCATTGATGGATTGCTTCTCATGGTCAAATGGCTATAATAAACGCTACGGTTTGTTCTATGTGGATTTTGAAACACAAAAACGTTATCCAAAAGCGTCAGCATATTGGTACAAACACATTAGCGATACAAAAATTGTAGAATAAGGGGATTTTGAAAATGGATAAAAAAGAATTACAAATGTTAGGTTTTGAAATTGTGGCTTACTCAGGTGATGCAAGAAGTACACTTCTTCAATTACTCAAAGAAGTGCGTTCCGGCAACTTTGACAATATCGATAAAGCGCTCAAAGACGCTGATGACAATTTGGCTAAAGCCCACAATGCACAAACTGCTTTGTTAGCTCAAGAAGCAGGTGGTGAAGATTTGGAACTTGGTTTTATCTTCGTTCACGGTCAAGACCACTTGATGACAACTTTGTTGTTGCGTGATATCATTTCGGATTTTATTGAATTATATAAAAATCGTTAATTTTTGAAAAAGAAAGGAAGAAAACTAGGGCTTGGTAACTGTATAATCTCCTCTCATTTGCCAAGCCTAGGTTTTTGGGGAGTTGTATCATGAACAAACTCATTCAACAAATTGAAAAGGGAAAACCTTTTTTTGAAAAAGTTTCTCGAAACATTTATCTAGGTGCCATTCGTGATGGTTTCCTAGCTGCTATGCCAGCTATTCTCTTTTCTAGTATTTTCATCTTGATTGCATCTATTCCAGATGTTCTTGGTGTCAAATTACCAGAAGACTTTTCAAACTGGCTTTGGAAAATTTACAACTATTCAATGGGTGTGGTTGCCCTTCTTGTTTCATCAACAACTGCACGTTGCTTGGCTGAATCTGTTAACCGTAAGATGCCTGGCAATAAAAAAATCAATGCGGTATCTGTCATGCTTGCCTCAATCGTCAGCTTTTTGATGTTGAGTGCTGATGAAATCGAAGGTGGTCTTGCTACTGGATACATGGGGACAAAAGGTATCCTAGCAGCCTTTGTAGCAGCCTTCATCACTGTCAATGTTTATAAATTCTGTGTGCTTCGTGATATCACAATCAAGATGCCAAAAGAAGTACCTGGTACTATTTCTCAAACATTCCGTGACATTTTCCCATTCTCATTTGCAGTGTTTGCTGCGGTAATTATTGATACAGTTATCCGTCATTTCTTTGGCACATCATTTGCGGAAGCTGTTATCACGCTTCTTCAACCATTGTTCACAGCAGCTGATGGTTACCTTGGAATTGCCATTATCTGGGGAGCTATGGCATTGTTCTGGTTCGTTGGTGTACATGGTCCATCAATCGTAGAACCAGCCATTGCGGCTATTATCTATGCTAATGTTGAAACTAACCTTCAATTGTTTAAAGCTGGTGAACATGCTTCAAACGTATTGACTGTTGGTCTTGGTAACTTCGTTGGTACTATGGGTGGTACTGGTGCCACACTTGTTGTGCCATTCTTATTCTTACTATTTGCAAAATCAGAACAATTGAAAGCCGTTGGTAAAGCCTCATTTATTCCAGTCAGCTTTGCGGTAAATGAACCTTTGCTTTTTGCTACACCAATTATTCTTAACCCTTACTTCTTTATTCCATTCCTTTTGGCACCGATTGCCAACGTTTGGATTTTCAAATTCTTCGTTGACGTGCTTAAGATGAACAGCTTTATGTACGTTCTTCCTTGGGCAACTCCAGCTCCAATCGGACTTGTTCTTGGTACAGGTGTTAGCCTTCTAGCTGTTGTTCTTGTCTTTGTTCTTATCGCTGTTGATGCGGTTATCTACTTCCCATTCATCAAAGCTTACGACGCCTCTCTTCTTGAAGAAGAAGCTGCCAATGCTGCGCAAGAAACTGCTGGAGAAAGTGAAACTCCTGTTAAACCAGTCAAAGCTGTAGAAGAAGTTGCTGACGCTAAACCAGCTGTAACAGTCACAACTGATAAACCAATTAACGTCTTGGTCCTTTGTGCTGGTGCTGGTACAAGTGCTATGCTTGCCAACGCTCTTACTGAAGGTGCTGCTGCCACAGGTGCAAATATCACAGCTTCAGCTGGTGCTTATGGCTCACACTATGAAATCATGAAAAACTTCGATATGATTGTCCTTGCTCCACAAGTTAATTCATTCTACGAAGATATCAAGAAAGATACTGATGCCCTTGGTATCAAACTAGCTGCCACAAAAGGCGCTGAATACATTAAATTAACGCGTGACCCAGAAGGTGCTGTAGCCTTCGTAATGTCTTACTTTGCTTAAAAGAACAAAAGCAGGATACGATTATGAAAAAGCTAAAGAAACTGATTTTAGTAAGCGCGGTTGTGCTAGGCTTAACGGCAGGAAATGCCAGCCTAGTCAAAGCCGATGACTTTATCAACGGAGCTGATATTTCCATTCTTGATGAAATGGAAAATAGCGGAGCGGTTTATAAAAGTAATGGAACTCAAAAAGATCCGCTAACCATTTTAAAAGATAATGGTGTCAACTATGTTCGCTTGCGCTTGTGGGTTGACCCTTATGATGCAAATGGCAATCCCTACGGTGCTGGAACGAATGACTTAAACAGAACACTAAAATTAGCGAAACGTGCTAAAAATAAAGGCTTAAAAGTCTTACTTGATTTTCACTACAGTGATTTTTGGGTAGATCCAGGAAAACAAAATCTTCCTAAAGCCTGGCAAAATCAATCCTTTGAACAATTAAATTCAAGTGTTTATTCTTACACAGCTGATGTCCTTAATCAGATGAAAGCAAAAGGCATTTACCCTGATATGGTGCAAATAGGAAACGAATTGAACAGCGGTATGCTATGGCCTTACGGGAAAAGCTGGGGCGGTGATGGAAAAGAATTTACCCGCCTAGCCACTTTCCTAAAATCTGGTGTTCAAGCGGTAAAAGACACCCAAAGTAGTAACACTCCAATCATGCTTCACTTAGCAGACGGCGGTAACCAATCAACTTTCCAATGGTGGTTAGATGAGATTACCAATCAATCCGTTGACTTTGATATTGTCGGCATTTCGTATTACCCTTATTGGCATGGTAGCTTAGCTGACCTTTCAGCCAACATGGATAATATCAGCGAACGCTACAATAAAAAAGTGGTTGTAGTTGAAACAGCTTATGCCAATACTCTTGATAATCTTGACCAAAAAACAAACGCCTTCACAGCAACGGAAGAAGCAGCTGGAGGCTACAAAGCAAGCCAAGATGGTCAATACGAATTTTTGACAGACTTGGTTGATAAGATTAAGGACGTTAAAAATAACAATGGACTTGGTTTCTTCTGCTGGGAACCACTCTGGTATAACGGCAATATCTCATGGGCCACACAAGCAGGGATGTCATATCTTGGCGTTTCAGATATGACTGGTAACGAATGGGAAAATCAAGCAGTCTTTGATTTCCAAGGAAATGCTTTACGTGGTATCAAAGCCTTCAATTACTCTAATCTAACGAATCTCCTTCAAAACAACAGCTTTGAATGGGACGGTTATACCGAAAGTCCATCATCTTGGAAGATTTGGAAAAATGGACAAAGCTCAGCTATTAAGACCGAAAGTTATGATAATACGCGTTATAAACTCAGCTTCTGGTCAGATAAAGCTTATGAAAGTTCTATCTATCAAACAGTAGGCAAGCTCAGCTCAGGCACTTATAAATTAAGCATCGATGCTATGGGTGATACAAGTCTTGAAACCGCAGAACTTTATATCAAAAACTACGTTGGCAATGAAGAAAAAATCTCTCTCAAAGACTCAAGTACTTGGAAAACCTATACCATTGATAACATCCAGATCACAAACGGACAATGCGAAGTTGGCGTTTACGTCAAATCATCAGCCAATAAATGGCTAAATATCGATAACGTCCGACTAGTGAAAGTTGATTAAAACATTCCTCCCCCAAGAATTCAGTTCTCGGGGGATTTTTGTGTGCAAGTTGCAGTAAAGAAGTGAAGTTTTTGAATATAGTAGTATAATGCTCTTGTAAGAATCAATATATCAGTAAGTTTTGATTTATGAAAAATATGGGAGCTTCATATGAACAGTGTTGAGTTAAGAAATGTTGTTAAGGAATTTTCAAAGGTTACTGTTTTAGATGGTATAAATCTGACAGTAAAAGAGTCACATATCACTTGCTTACTTGGTCCGTCTGGTTCTGGAAAGACAACGATTATGAAATTAATGACTGGTTCAGAAAAGTCAACACAAGGTCAGGTAATGCTTTTTGGACATCAACTGAATAAACATGATATTGGTCAAATCGGATATATGCCACAAGCAGATGCAATTTATTTGGATTTATCTGCTTATGATAATCTTTTGTTCTTTGGTCAATTATATGGAATGACTAAAAAAGAGATAAAACAGCGGATTGATTATTTAGCAAAACTCTTGGATTTAGAAAAACACCTTAAACAGTTGGTATCAACTTATTCTGGAGGAATGAAAAAACGCTTATCTTTAGCAATTACCTTGCTTAATGACCCAAAACTGTTAATTTTAGACGAACCAACAGTTGGCATTGACCCTATTTTACGTCAGAAGATTTGGCGAGAATTTCGACAGTTACAAAAGCAAGGAAAGACTTTGCTGATTTCAACTCATGTTATGGATGAAGTAAAGTATTGTGATTATGGTATCCTCATTCGTGATGGGAAAGTAATTGCTGCTGATAGTATGGAAATACTACTTGAAAAGAGTGGTTCAGATGTTGAAAATTTGTTTTTAGTAGAGGAAGGGGTGACAAAATAATGGTTGCAACTTGCCTACGTGTTATTAAGCAGATTTTACATGACAAAAGGTCCATCAGTATGATTTTTGTGGTTCCTTTGGTCATCACTGCCTTTCTTTTCTTTCTGTTAGGAGATAGTGATGTTCATTTGTCATTGGCGACAAATAGTCAGAATCCGTCAGTTATAAAATTACTGAAAAAAGATGCAGATGTCACGGTTGTTGATGATTTAAAAGGTATTGATGAGAATCTAAAATCCGGAAAGTATGATGCTTATATCAAGTATACTGACCAAGGAACAGAGCTTTATTTCCTTGAAGAAAATTCGCTTTATGTCAATAAAGTACATGACATTTTGAAAAAAACTCAGGAAAAATTATCACCGCAATCAGGGGTGACTACTCATTATCTTTATGGAAATCAGTTAAAAACAACTTTTGAAAAATTAACTTATGCATTAATTGCTATTGTAGCTTTCTTCTTAATTTTCCTCATTTCAGGAATCGCCTTTGTGAGAGAACAGGTATTAGGGACACTTGAGAGAATCTTAATCAGCCCAGTCTCAAAATTACGCTTAATTTTGGGATATACACTTGGTTTTAGTGCTTTTGGAATTATTCAAGGAACGCTTTTGTTGTTATTTTCTCGATTTATCTTAAATGTTCCTTTTGAGGGAAACTTTGTTTTGATGGAATTGACGATTATTTTATTGTCTATTTCTGCTGTATCGATTGGGATGTTCATTGCTATTTTTGCTAATACTGAATTTCAAATGGTACAATTTATTCCCATTGTAATCGTGCCACAAATTCTATATTCAGGAATTATCGCGATAAGGACTTTGCCATTTCATATAGAAAAATTACAATTTATTATGCCAATCTATTATGGAGCGCAGGCTTTGAAGAAGGTTATGGTGGATGGATTGACTATTAATTCTGTTGTATTAGAATGGCTAGCTTTAATTGTTATTAGTTTGCTTTTTACATTATTGAATACTTTCTTTTTAAAAAAATATCGGGCATTATAAAAAATTTCTCCCCCAAGAACTTAGTTCTGGGGGAGATTTTTTGTTTTATTTTTTCAGCGCTTTTCGGTAATTGCTTGGGCTTTGTCCGAAATGTTTTTTGAAAGCCTTGCTGAAGGCGAGAGCATCAGGAAAGCCAACGGCGTTTGCGACTTCTGAAATATGAAAAGTGGTGTTGATTAGCAAATCAGCGCTTTTTTCCATGCGGATTTGACCTAGGTAATCTTTGATAGAATAGCCTGTTTCTTCTTTAAAAATCTTGTAAAGGTAGGAACGATTAAGATTGAGTTTTTTTGCAATTTGGCTAACTTTAAGAGTTTTGCTGTATTGGGTGTGGATAATTTTTTTCGTTTGTTTGATATAGTTTTGAATCAAAATATTGCTGTCTGACATGCTTTTACTTGGCAATTCTTCCATAAGAAAAGCTAGAAGTTTATAGAGTTCCGCAATCAGTTGGAGTTCAGTCACATCATCTAGTTTTTGGTCACGAAATTGCGTTAATTTGACGATTTGATCAAGAACTTTAGACTCAAGCGTCGAATGGCAGAAGTAGTGGTCGAGCAGCTGAGTTTTGCTCAAAATATTTTCAGCTTTTGACCCGCTAAAGCCAACCCAGAGATAAGTCCAAGGATGCTCACCATCGGCTTGGTAAAAGGCTACTTTACCTTTTGGGAGAATAAACATATCACCTGTTTTAAGTTCAGTCGTTGTGCCATCAATTTTGAAAGTTCCCTTGCCATCAACAATGAAATGAAGGACGTAGTTATCCCTAACAGTAGGTCCAAAAGAGTAGTTTTTATCACAAATCTCAGCACCATAATGGTCGACGTTCAGGTCAAAATTATTCGTGTCAAATTCGTTGTAGGTATTTAGAACATTCAAAGTATCAACTCCTTTATAAACAACATTTTACCATATTTGCCCAACATGATACCATTCAAGAGGTAAATAAATGATGGTAAAATTTTAGTAAACAAAGGGAGGAATTATCATGGGAATTCGCATCGAAGGGAATCTTTTTTACATTCAAAGTAAAGAGATGTCAATGATTATCGAAAATAAAGAAGGGGATTTGCTTCTTCGTCATATTGGAGGCAAAATCGCCAAATATCACGGTTCAAACGCTATTTTGGAGAAGGACCACGCTTTTTCAGGAAATCCAACTCCTGATGATAGAACTTACAGTTTCGATACGCAACGTCAGATTTTGGGGGTACATGGCTTTGGTGATTTTCGCCAGCCATCCATTAGTATTTCACACGACACTAATGACTTAACGCAATTTAAATTAAAAGATTATCACGTCTTATCAGGAGCTGTTGAGGCAGCAGGGCTACCAAATCCACACAGTACAGAAAATGCTGAAACACTTGCTTTAGTCTTAGAAGATAAGTTGGCTGGTTTGGAGTTGACGCTTTATTACACAGCTTATGCTGAGCGTTCAACAATTTCTAGCTTTGCTAAGATTAGCAATTTATCAGATAAAGCAGTTGTTATCAATCGTGCTTTGTCAACTATGCTTGATGTTCCAGCTTCTGATTATGATGTGGTGACTTTGCAAGGAGCTTATGCGCGTGAAAAGACAGTTCGTCGCCATAAGCTTGAACAAGGTATTTTCACTGTCGCTTCAAATCGTGGTGCTTCAGGTCATGCGCACACACCAGCTATGGTGTTATGTGACCACACAGCTACGGAAGATGCTGGTCAAGCTTTAGCTCTTCAACTGCTTTACAGCGGTAATTTCCAAGCTTTTGTCCAAAAAAATCAATTGAACGAAGTTCGTTTAGGTATCGGAATTAACGATGATAACTTTGCTTGGGAATTGTCAACGGGCGATAGTTTTGACACACCAGTAGCCATCATGACTTATTCAGCCAAAGGTTTGACACATTTGACTCAAGAAAGTCAATTGTTCATTCAAGATCACATCATGCCAAAACAATTTGCACATGCTGAACGTCCGATTCTCATCAACAATTGGGAAGCGACTTATTTTGATTTCAAAAAAGAAAAATTACTTGATTTAGCTGATGAAGCAAGCAAACTTGGTATCGAGCTTTTTGTTCTTGATGACGGTTGGTTTGGTAATCGATTTGATGATAATCGTGCGCTTGGTGACTGGGTTGTCAACGAAGAAAAACTCGGTGGACCTTTGAATGACTTGATTGCTGAAGTGCATGCCAAAGGTTTGAAATTTGGTTTGTGGTTTGAACCAGAAATGATTTCTGTTGATAGTGATCTTTATCGTGCGCATCCAGATTGGGCTATTCAAGCTGAAGGTCGTGGTCATACTTATTCTCGTAATCAATTGGTGCTCAACCTTGCAAATCCTGATGTCGTAGCCTACATCAAGGCAGCTATTGATAAGATTTTGACAGAAAATGCTATTGATTATGTTAAATGGGATTATAACCGCAATATCACAAACATCGGAAATGGTGATTCAGTCCTTGCGACACAAATGCAGTCACATGCTTATATGCTGGGCTTGTATGATTTGGTGTCTTATTTGATAGAAAAACATAGTAACATTCTCTTTGAATCTTGCTCAGGTGGCGGTGGTCGAAATGACCTTGGTATGATGCGCTATTTCCCACAAGTTTGGGCGAGTGATAATACTGATGCCATTTCACGTTTGCCAATTCAATACGGTTCAACATACCTTCACCCAACCATTTCAATGGGCTCTCACGTTTCAGCAAGTCCAAATCACCAAATGGGACGCACGACACCAATTGAAACACGTGGTAATGTCGCTATGATGGGAAATCTTGGTTATGAACTTGATTTGACAAGCCTACCAGAAAGTGACAAAGAAGTGATTGCTGCTCAGGTTGCACACTACAAAGACATTCGACCAGTTGTCCAATTTGGAAAACAATACCGCCTTATCAATCCAGAAGCAGGTTCAAACGAAGCAGCCGTAGAATTCCTCTATGAAAATAAAGTAGTGGTTACATACGTGCGCACACTGTCAACGATTGAAACAATTGAAACAACACTTAAGCTGAAAGGCTTGGAAGAAGAAGCTCTTTACTGCTTGCAAGGAACAGACCAAGTCTTTTCAGGAGCAGAGCTCATGTACGCGGGCCTCACAGCGATTCTCCCACAAGGTGATTACCTCAGCAAACAATACTATTTCGTGAAACAATAAGGAGGTTTTCCATGAAATGGCCTAAACGATTAATAGTGACTGGAGTGGCAATGTTGACAGCGGCAGCTGCTTTGACATTGACAGCTTGTTCAAAAAACAGTGATTCCTCTAATGATGGCAAGGTAACTATCGAATATTTCAACCAAAAAACAGAAATGGTTGATACGCTAAAAGAAATCATTAAGGATTTTGAAAAAGAAAATCCAAAGATCCATATCAAAATGACCAGTGTGCCAAGTGCTGGTACTGTTCTAAAAACGCGTATGCTTGCAGGTGATGCTCCGGATGTCATTAACATTTACCCTCAGAACGTTGATTTTAAAGAGTGGGCAAAAGCAGGTTACTTTGAGAATATGACTGGCAAATCATATCTTAAAAACATCAAAAATCATTACGAAAAAAATTATGCTGTCAACGGCAAAATTTATAGCGTCCCGCTATCAGCCAACGTTTCAGGGATTTATTTTAACAAGACAAAATTTGAAGAATTAGGCCTCAAAGTTCCAGAAACGTGGGATGAATTTGAAACACTTGTTAAACAAATCAAAGCTGACGGTGAAACACCTTTTGCTCTTGCTGGTAGTGAGGGTTGGACTTTAAATGGTTATCACCAATTAGCTTATATCAGTGTGACTGGCAGTGGTGATAAGGCAAATGATTACCTTCGTTTTTCTCCTGTTAATTCTATTTCAACTTCAGATAGTGAGGTTAAAGGGGTGCTAACGCGTCTAGATTTGCTTGCTGGTAAAGGCAATCAACAAACTAACTGGGAAGGTGCTTCTTACAATGACTCTGTTGTAGCTTTTGCGACTGAAAAAGCTTTAATGTTACCTGGTGGGTCATGGGTATTGGCAGCCATTAAGCAACAAGATCCTAATTTTGAAATCTCAACATTTGCTTTTCCTGGAGAAAAAGCAGGTCAAGAGGTAACTGTTGGTGCAGGAGATTTGGCCTTATCAATCTCATCGAAAACGAAACACAAAAAAGAATGTGAACAGTTCATTTCTTATATGGCTTCAGCTAAAGCAATGCAAAAATATTATGATGTCGATGGCTCACCTGTATCTGTAAATGGTGTGGCTGAAGACGAGAACTCTCCCCTTGCTCCGCTTTATCAATTAGCTTTTACAGATAAGCACTATGTTTGGCTTGGTGAAAATTGGACAAGTGAAGATGACTTCTTTAGTTTGACAGCCAATTATTTGATGAGCAAAGATGCTAAGCAATATACAGATGAACTAAATGCCTTTTTCAATCCGATGAAAGCTGATGTGAAGAAGTAGGAGGAAAGTAGAATGCGAAAATTTTTAAATAAGTATTGGGGTTGGACGTTTTTGATTGTCCCCTTGGTTTTACAAGCTATCTTCTTCTATTTTCCAATGCTTCAGGGAGCTTTTTATAGCTTTACGAACTGGACTGGCTTGACTTACAATTTTGATTTTGTTGGTGTCAACAATTATAAAATCTTGCTAACAGATACCAAATTCTTTAAAGCTCTTGGTTTTACCTTGATGTTAACCATTGCTTTAATTGCAGGAGAAATTGTTATTGGTATTATTGTAGCGCGTGCTTTGAATGCTAAAATCAAAGGACAAACGTTTTTTAGAGCATGGTTCTTTTTCCCAGCGGTTTTGTCAGGGTTGACAGTGTCTTTGATTTTCAAGCAAGTCTTTAACTACGGTTTGCCTGCTATTGGTGAAGCTTTAAACATTGAATTCTTGAAAACGAGTCTTCTAGGAACAACTGGTGGTGCCGTTTTTGCAGCTATCTTTGTCATGCTTTGGCAAGGTGTGGCAATGCCGATTATTCTTTTCCTTTCAGGTCTTCAAACTATTCCAAGTGAAATCACAGAAGCAGCAGCCATTGATGGAGCTACTAGCAAACAGACTTTCTGGAATATTGAATTGCCTTATTTGTTGCCAAGTATCTCTATGGTCTTTATTATGGCGCTTAAAGCAGGTCTGACAGCATTTGACCAAATCTTTGCCTTGACTGGTGGTGGACCAAGTAACTCAACAACTTCAATTGGGCTTTTGGTTTACAATTACGCCTTTTCAAGTAACCAATATGGCTACGCTAACGCTATTGCCTTGATTCTCTTTGCTATCATTGTTTTGGTATCAATGCTGCAATTGAAATTATCAAGTCGTTTTGAAGTATAGGAGTGAAAGATGAAAAAAGAAGAACGTTATAATACTTTTTGGAAATATGTCCTCTTGGTTGCAGGTTCTATTTTGATTTTGATTCCTTTGTTAGCAACGGTCTTTAGTTCCTTTAAAACGACCAAGGATATCATGCAACATTTCTTTGCTTTTCCAAATCCAGTTACTTTAGCTAACTATACACGTTTGTTAGCTGACGGTATTGGACACTATTTCTGGAATTCAACCATTATCACAGTGGTTTCAGTGATTTTGGTAACTTTATTTATTCCAGCAGCAGCTTATTCAATTGCGCGTAATATGAGCAAAAAGCGTGCTTTTAATATCATGTATAGTTTGCTGATTTTGGGAATTTTTGTGCCTTTTCAAGTTATCATGATTCCAATTACTGTCATGATGAGTCGACTTGGTTTGACAAATATTTGGGGCTTGATTATCTTGTACCTCACTTATGCCGTGCCACAAACCTTGTTCTTGTATGTCGGTTATATCAAATTAAGTGTCCCTGATAGTTTAGATGAAGCAGCCGAAATCGACGGAGCTGATAAATTTACAACATACCGTAAAGTCGTCTTTCCAATGCTAAAACCAATGCATGCAACAACCTTGATTATTAATGCTCTTTGGTTCTGGAATGACTTCATGCTTCCTCTTTTGATGTTGAATAAATCATCTGATTCATGGTCATTGCCACTTTTCCAATACAATTACACAGGACAATACCTCAGTGATTACGGACCAAGTTTTGCCTCATACGTCGTCGGTATTATCACCATCACAATCGTTTATCTCATCTTCCAAAAACACATCATCTCAGGAATGAGCAACGGCGCAGTGAAGTAAGGATACAGAGGGCGTGTAGCGGCACAGTGAAAATTAAACATTAAGAAACAAAGGAATAATTATGACAATACAAAATAAAACGATGCTTATCACTTATTCAGATAGTCTGGGTAAGAATTTAAAAGAGCTAAAGGACAACCTTGAACGCTATTTCGGCGAAGCTGTCGGAGGTATTCACCTTTTGCCTTTCTTTCCCTCAACAGGTGACCGTGGTTTTGCACCTGTTGATTATGACGAGGTTGATTCCGCTTTTGGTGATTGGGATGACGTGAAGGCATTGGGTGAGAAGTACTACCTCATGTTTGATTTCATGATTAATCACATTTCCCGTCAATCAAAATATTATAAAGATTATCAAGAAAAACACGAAGCAAGTCCATACAAGGATTTATTCTTAAATTGGGATCACTTTTGGCCTGAAAATCGTCCGACCCAAGCTGATATCGATTTGATTTACAAGCGTAAAGACCGCGCACCAAAACAGGAAATTCACTTTGCGGACGGTTCAGTTGAGCATCTCTGGAACACATTTGGTGAGGAACAAATTGACCTTGATGTGACCAAAGAAGTGACGATGGATTTCATTCGAAAGACCATCGCGCATTTAGCTGAAAATGGTTGCGACCTTATTCGTTTAGATGCTTTTGCCTATGCGGTTAAGAAATTGGATACTAATGATTTCTTTGTAGAACCGGATATCTGGGGTTTGCTAGATAAAGTACGTAGCATTGCAGCTGATACAGGGACAGAATTGCTTCCAGAAATTCATGAGCATTATTCGATTCAGTTTAAAATTGCTGAACATGACTACTACGTTTACGATTTTGCTCTTCCAATGGTGACACTTTATAGTTTATACAGCGGAAAAACTGAACGCTTGGCAAAATGGTTGAAAATGTCTCCGATGAAACAATTTACAACACTGGATACGCACGACGGGATTGGTGTGGTTGATGTCAAAGATATTTTGAGTGATGAAGAAATTGATTATACTTCAAATGAGCTCTATAAAGTTGGTGCTAATGTGAAACGTAAATATTCATCAGCAGAGTACAACAATCTTGATATTTATCAAATCAATTCGACCTACTATTCTGCACTTGGTGATGATGACAAGAAATATTTCCTTGCTCGCTTGATTCAGGCTTTCGCTCCAGGTATTCCACAGGTCTATTATGTCGGATTTTTAGCAGGTAAAAATGATCTAGAGTTGTTAGAAAAAACAAAAGAAGGTCGCAATATCAATCGTCATTATTATACGAGTGAAGAAATTGCTGAAGAGGTTAAGCGTCCGGTAGTTCAAGCCTTGCTTAAGCTCTTTACCTTCCGAAATCAATCAGCAGCTTTTGACCTCAAAGGCAGTATAGATGTTGAAGTATTAGATGAAAATACTCTTGTAATTACTCGATGTAATCAAGATAGTAGTGTCGTTGCAGAAGCTACAATTAACCTAAAAGACTTAACTTATACAGTTAAAGAAAACGGACAAGAGATTACATTTCTATAGTTTAATAGAAGCGGGACGATGTCTTAGCTTCTGTTATTTTAATAGCGCAAACGCTTGCACAAATTACAAGAAAAAGCTAAAATAGAGTTAAAGAATTGTAAGAAAAGAGGTGCTCTATGGAAAAGCATTGGTGGCATAAAGCGACAATTTATCAGATTTATCCAAAATCTTTTAAGGACTCAAACGGTGATGGTGTTGGAGATTTGCAAGGAATTATTAGCAAACTCGATTACCTGCAAAAGCTTGGTATTACAGCGATTTGGCTCTCACCGGTTTATCAGTCTCCTATGGATGATAATGGTTATGATATTTCAGATTATGAGGCAATTGCAGATATTTTTGGTGATATGTCTGACATGGAAGAATTGCTAGAAGAGGCTAAGGCGCGCGGCATTCGTATCATTATGGATTTGGTGGTAAATCATACGTCAGATGAGCATGCGTGGTTTGTTGAAGCGCGTGAAAATCCAGACAGCCAGTATCGAGATTTTTACATTTGGCGTGATGAAGCTAATGAGCTTGATTCTATTTTTGGCGGCTCTGCTTGGGAATACGATGATAAGTCAGGTCAATATTATTTGCACTTTTTCAGCAAGAAACAGCCTGATTTGAATTGGGAAAATCCTGTATTGCGCAAATCGGTTTACGACATGATGAACCGTTGGATTGACAAAGGTATTTCTGGTTTTCGCATGGATGTGATTGACATGATTGGGAAAATTCCTGACAAACTCATCGCAAACAACGGTCCGAAATTGCATGATTACTTAAAAGAAATGCACCAAGAAACCTTGGCTGGAAAAGACTTATTGACGGTTGGTGAAACTTGGGGAGCAACTCCAGAAATCGCTAAACAGTACTCATCACCAGCTGAGGAAGAATTATCCATGGTCTTTCAATTTGAGCACATTGGTCTTCAGCACAAACCAGATGCCTCAAAATGGGAATATGAAGAAGAACTAAATGTTCCTGCACTCAAAGCTATTTTTAACAAATGGCAGACAGAACTTGAACTAGGTCAGGGTTGGAATTCCCTTTTCTGGGACAATCATGATTTGCCGCGCGTGCTTTCTATCTGGGGTAACACAGACACTTACCGTGAAAAATCAGCCAAAGCGCTAGCTATTTCCTTACACTTAATGCGTGGAACGCCTTATATTTATCAAGGTGAAGAAATTGGAATGACCAATTATCCTTTCAAAGATTTAGGAGAAATTGACGATATTGAATCGCTTAATTTTGCTAAAGAAGCTCTTGAAAATGGTAAGACGCCAGAAGAAATCATGGATAGCATTCGCATGATTGGACGTGACAATGCCAGAACCCCAATGCAGTGGGATAGCAGTCAGAATGCTGGCTTTTCAACTGCTGATAAGACTTGGTTGCCAGTCAATCCAAATTACACAGAAATTAATGTACAAGCAGCCCTAGACAATCCAGATTCTATTTTCTACACTTACCAAAAACTCATCAAGCTTCGCAAAGAAAACGATTGGTTGATTGACGCTGATTTTGAACTTTTAGAGACAGCTGATAAAGTGTTTGCTTACCTCAGAAAAACAGCTGACACCACTTACCTCATAGTTGCTAATTTATCAGATCAAGTTCAAGCATTTGAAAGCAACTTTGCTTACCAAGAAACCATCATCAGCAACACCTCAGAATTAACAGACTTTGAAAACCACAAACTCCAACCATGGGACGCCTTTTGCGTGAAAGTAGGGTGAGAATAAAAAAAGTCCGAATATTATTCGGACTTTTTTATTTTGTACTTTCGCGAAGGGTTAATGTGGTTGCTAGTCTTGTCATGGTTGGGACGGTATGACGTTTGATCAGTTGATGGTTTAAGATATCAACAGCAGTGCGTCCCATTTCTTCGGTATAAACGGTGATACTTGAAAGAGCAGGAAAGACTTGTTTAGTTAAGGCAGTATCATTGAAAGAAATGAGGCTGACGCGGTCAGGTACGGAAATGTTAGCTTCTTGAAGGGCACGAAGGGCACCAATGGCTAGGGTGTCGTTTGCTACAAAGAAAGCTTGTGGAAGGTCATCACCTAGTTCGGTGATGGCTTTTTTCATCAAAGCATATCCTGAAGGCGCTGAAAAATCACCGACAAAGACATAGTCAGGGTTGTAAAGATTATTTTCGTAAGCGTAGTTTTTAAAAGTACGGAAACGTTGGTCGACAATGAGTTCTTTCTGGTCAGTCGTACGTTCTTCACCAGCAATCATACCGATTTTTGTAAAGCCTTGTTGCATGAAGTAGTCAAGGACTTTAACAACGGCATTATCAAAATCAGTTGTCACACAAGGGTGACCAGCATTTAAGGTGTCGCTATCAACGAAGACAAGATTTTTTGAAAGATTTTCGAGGCGGTTAATTTGTTCACTAGAAAATTTACCAATGGCAATAATACCACTGACATTTTCTGAAATGGTTAAAATATCGTTATTAAAGTAACGAACCACATCATAGCCCAATTCTTGGGCGCGTTTTTCAAGACCGATACGAATGCTGTAGTAGTAAAGGTCGTTTAACTCTTCTTGCTCACTGTACCACTGCACGATAGCGATTTTTTGACGTTCTTGGTTGCTGTTTGTGCTGCGTTTGTGTTTTTCATAACCCAACTCTTCAGCAACGGTTAAAATACGGTGTCTTGTTTCTTCACCAACGGAGAGGGTTTTGTCTTTGTTAAGGACTCGTGAGACGGTCGCTGATGAGACATTTGCTAACTTTGCGATATCTTTTAATGTAGCCATAGGTATCCCTTCTTTCTTAATAGTATTATATCACATTATCAGAAAAAACAAAAATTTTAAGTAAAACTTTAGTAAAAATTATTGACTTAGTTTAACTAGGAGGTTAAAATGAAACCGTAATCATAAAAGAAACAAGAAAAAAGGAGACCCTCATGAATACTAAAGAACTTAACCAAGCTTTTACTAATGTTTTTGGAAGCGACGCAGACGCAACTTTCTTCTCACCAGGTCGTATCAACTTAATCGGTGAACACACTGACTATAATGGTGGTCATGTTTTCCCAGCAGCGATTACGCTTGGAACATACGGTGCCGCTCGTAAACGTGATGATAAGACCCTTCGTTTTTATTCAGCTAACTTTGATGAATTAGGTATTATTGATGTTGATCTTGATAACCTTGTCTACGATAAAAAAGATAGCTGGACGAACTATCCCAAAGGTGTTATCAAATTCTTGAAAGAAGCTGGACACAAGATTGAATCTGGTTTTGAGCTTTATGTTAATGGGAATATTCCAAATGGCTCTGGTTTGTCATCATCAGCTTCACTAGAACTTTTGGTAGGGATTGTTGCTGAAGAATTATTCGACCTAAAATTAGACCGTTTGGATTTGGTAAAAATTGGTAAACAAACTGAAAATGAGTTTATCGGAGTGAACTCAGGAATCATGGACCAATTTGCTATTGGTATGGGAGCTGAAAAGCAAGCCATCTACCTTGATACAAATACTCTAGAATATGACCTTGTTCCTTTGGACCTTGGTGACAATGTCATTGTGATTATGAATACCAATAAACGTCGTGAATTGGCTGATTCAAAATACAATGAACGTCGTGCGGAATGTGAAAAAGCTGTAGAAGAACTTAATCAAGTGCTTGATATCAAGACTCTCGGTGAACTTGATTTGCAAACATTTGACGAATATAGTTACCTTATTAAAGATGACAATCGTCTCAAACGTGCTCGCCACGCAGTTTGGGAAAATCAACGTACCCTTCAAGCCAAAGAAGCTTTGACAGCAGGTCAGCTTGAAAAATTTGGTCGCTTGGTTAATGCCTCACACGTCTCACTTGAACATGACTACGAAGTAACTGGTATCGAACTTGATACCCTTGCTCACACAGCTTGGCAACAAGAAGGTGTTCTCGGAGCTCGTATGACAGGAGCGGGATTCGGTGGCTGTGGTATTGCCATTGTTGCTAAAGATAAAGTTGATGATTTTACAAAAGCTGTTGGACAAGTTTATACAGAAACAATTGGTTATGCACCAGCCTTTTATATCGCTGAAATTGCTGGTGGTTCACGTGTCCTTTCACGAAAATAAAGAATAAAAAGAAGACGAAAAAATGATGAAACTTTTAGATACTTTTGTCGCTAAAGTGATTGAAGCTAGCGACTATACTGAAGATGATATGTTTTACTTGCGCAATCGCATCCTTGCCCTTGTGGGCGAGGATGGTGCAGAGCAAGAGACAAATCAAACAGATTTGATTGCTCTTAAAGAAGAACTGGTTAACCTAGCTGTGAAAAATGGTAAGGTTGGTGACTTAATGGCTGAAAGAGATTGTTTGGGTGCTGAATTGATGAACTTCATCACACCTGTCCCAAGTCAGGTGAATCGCAATTTCTGGGATATGTATGCTCAATCTCCTCAACAAGCTGTCGCAGATTTTTACGAACTCAGCAAACGAAATGACTACATTAAAGTAGCTGCAATCGCTAAAAATATCGCTTTTACTGTGCCATCACAGTATGGCGATATTCAAATTACCATTAATTTATCAAAACCTGAAAAAGATCCCAAGGCCATTGCTGCAGCTAAGTTAGCCAAGGCATCTTCTTATCCAAAATGTCAGTTATGTATGGAAAATGAAGGCTATCAAGGTCGCCTTAATCATCCAGCGCGTGCTAATCACCGTATCATTCGCTTAAATTTAGGTGATGAAAAATGGGGTTTCCAATATTCGCCTTATGCTTACTTCAACGAACATTGTATTATTTTAAATACTGAGCATGTTCCGATGGTTATCAGCAAAGATACCTTTGAACAGCTCTTAGATATTGTCGATATTTTCCCAGGTTATTTTGCTGGGTCAAATGCCGACTTGCCAATTGTTGGTGGGTCAATCTTGACTCACAACCACTATCAAGGTGGACGCCATGTTTTCCCTATGGAAATAGCAGAGCTGGACAATGAGTTTCATTTTAAAGGCTTTTTAGATGTAACAGCTGGTATTGTGAAATGGCCAATGTCAGTCATTCGCCTTCGCAGCAAAGATAAAGACCGCTTGGTTGAACTCGCTGAAAAAATTCGTTTGGCTTGGCGAGATTATTCTGACGCGAGTGTTGATGTGGTGGCTTATACAGGTGATACGCCACACCACACAGTGACTCCGATTGCGCGCAAACGTGATGGGCAATTTGAACTAGATATCGTTCTTCGCGACAATCACACCACTGCTGAATTTCCTGATGGTGTTTATCATCCACATGCTGATGTGCAACACATTAAAAAGGAAAATATTGGACTAATTGAGGTAATGGGCTTAGCTATTTTGCCACCTCGTCTCAAAAATGAACTGCTAGAAGTTGAAAAATATCTTTTGAACCAGTATAATGAAATCGCTGCCTATCATAAGGATTGGGCAGATGAGATAAAAAAACGTTCGGATATCACGACTGATAGCGTACATGATATCGTACAAGAAGAAGTCGGCCGCGTTTTTGTTCGCGTTTTAGAAGATGCGGGTGTTTACAAACGTGATGAAAAAGGAAGAGAAGCCTTTATGCGCTTTGTGAACAGCGTGGGGTTAGAATAGGAGAAAAATAAATGTCAATTTTAGTGCTTGGTGGGGCTGGTTACATCGGTTCTCACATGGTTGATCGTTTAATTGAAAAAGGTGAAGAAAAAGTTGTTGTTGTCGATAGTTTGGTAACAGGCCACCGTGCAGCGGTTCATCCTGATGCAACATTCTATCAAGGCGATCTTGCTGATCAAGATTTCATGCGCAAAGTCTTTACAGAAAATCCAGACATTGATGCTGTGATTCACTTTGCTGCTTATTCATTGGTTGCTGAATCAATGGAAAAACCACTTAAATATTTCGATAACAACACTGCTGGTATGATTAAATTGCTTGAAGTGATGAATGAATTTGGTGTTAAATACATTGTCTTCTCATCAACTGCAGCAACTTATGGTATCCCAGATGAACTTCCAATTAAGGAAACAACACCTCAACGTCCAATCAATCCATACGGTGAAAGCAAACTCATGATGGAAACAATCATGAAATGGTCTGACCAAGCTTACGGCATTAAATTTGTTCCACTTCGTTACTTTAACGTGGCTGGTGCTAAACCGGATGGTTCTATCGGTGAAGACCACGGACCAGAAACACACTTGTTGCCAATTATCCTGCAAGTGGCACAAGGTGTTCGTGAAAAAATCATGATTTTCGGTAATGATTACAACACACCAGACGGCACAAATGTACGTGACTACGTTCACCCATTTGACTTGGCAGATGCTCATTTGCTTGCTGTTAAGTATCTTCGCGAAGGTAATCCATCAACAGCCTTTAACCTTGGCTCTTCAACAGGCTTCTCAAACCTTCAAATTCTTGAAGCAGCTCGCAAAGTAACAGGAAAAGAAATTCCAGCAGAACTTGCTGATCGCCGTCCTGGTGACCCAGATACTCTTATTGCGTCATCAGACAAAGCGCGTGAAATTCTTGGTTGGAAACCACAATTTGATGATATTGAAAAAATCATTGCTTCTGCTTGGGCATGGCATTCAAGTCATCCAAACGGATACAATGACCGTTAATAAATGATTATAGTCTGAGGCAAGTGCCTCAGGTTTTTTGTGCATCATGAGGATGTGCTAGAAAAAGGAAAAAGATGATGTCAATAATTAAGACACCTTGTTTAGATAAAGAGCAAAAATTACAGGTAGAAGCATTAATCAAAGAAGTTCAGACTTTTGATGGGACTCACCGCATCCCGTATTTATCGAATAATCTCAATTTTGATCAGGAGATGCCAGCTTTCTTTTTAGCTTATGAGAAGAATCAACTTGTGGGGGTGTTGACAGTCTATGCTGATGAGCCAGACGAGGCAGAACTTACTATTTTGGTTCACCCAAACTATCGCCGTCTAGGATATGCTAAGCAATTATTTCGTGTTTTCCGTGAAACCATGAAAGAGTATCAGTTGAGTTTTACAGTAATGTCGGAGCAATCTTTCTTAGCAAAACACCCAGATGTGCTGGCTAATCTTGGCATGAC
Source organism: Streptococcus sp. KCJ4932 (assembly GCF_004352745.1). Taxonomy (NCBI): domain Bacteria; kingdom Bacillati; phylum Bacillota; class Bacilli; order Lactobacillales; family Streptococcaceae; genus Streptococcus; species Streptococcus sp. KCJ4932. The sequence continues at coordinate 34,783 of NZ_SJWW01000011.1, forward strand.
TTTAGAAGATGATTTTGAGTATTGGCTTAGTCGACAACGAAAAGCCTATTTGCTTGAAAAGCGTGACGATTTGTCGGTCATCAAAGCTAGTAGAGAACACCTTGAAGCGATTGCAGACTTTCAAGCAAAAGCTTTTGGAGATCCTTATGAGGTTGCACTGCGCTATGCCAAAGAAGCTCTAGTTGATGAGACTGAAAAACTTTATATTGTGATGAAAGATGACAAAGTTGTTGCTTCTTGCACGGTGGATTTTAGCACGACTTACAATTACCTTTATGGCTTAGTAGTTGCCGAAGGCTACCGTGGTCAAGGGATTGGGACTTATTTTATGAAAGTGCTTATCAATAGCCTGTTAGCTGAAAATGAGAAGGTCTTTCAAATTGCGGTTGAATCAGATAATTTAGCAGCTAAACGTCTTTATGAAAGTTTAGGTTTTGAAGAACAAACGCAGGTTGTCTACGCTAAGGTGACTGATGCTAGTAAACTTTGGGAGATTTAACGGTCATTTCTTGCGTTGTCAAGGGGAATTTGGTATAGTTGTCATTAAGCTTATATTTATGGAGGATTCTTATGCCAACAGTTATTATGTTGCTCGTTATGGTTGGTTTGATTTGGTTCATGCAACGTTCTCAAAAGAAACAAGCACAAGCCCGTCAAGATCAACTTAAAGCATTGCAAAAAGGTGATGAAATTGTAACAATCGGTGGTCTTTATGGTGTCGTTGATGAAGTTGACACTGCTAACCAAAAAATGGTTTTGGACATCGATGGTGTTTATCTAACATTTGAACTTGGTGCTTTAAAACGTGTTGTAAACAGAGCTGAACAAGAAGTTGTTGAAGCTGCACCTGTTGAAGAAGCAGTCGAAGAACAAGCAGAATCAGCTCAAGATACTGCCGTTGAAAGCGAAGACTAATATATTGAAAGTCGGATGAAAATTCATCTGGCTTTTTTCATGCAAATATTCCCAAAAAGCCACCAATTAAGTAGAGAAAAAATGGCTATTTTATGGTAAAATATTATGATGAGTATGCTTTTAAGGAAATTGTATGTTTAAATTTAATTTTAGAAAAAAGAAAGAGGCTGTAAGCCTTGACAAGATTCCAAATCATATTGGAATTATCATGGATGGAAATGGTCGTTGGGCCAAAAAACGCATGCAACCACGTGTCATGGGACACAAAGCTGGTATGGATGCTTTGCAGGAAGTGACGATTGCTAGCTCAGAACTTGGTGTAAAAGTTTTGACAGTCTACGCTTTCTCAACAGAAAACTGGTCACGACCCGAGGACGAAGTCAAATTCATTATGAACTTACCCGTTGAGTTCTTCGATAAATATGTCCCTGAATTGGACGCTAATAATGTCAAAGTTCAAGTTATCGGTGAGACAAATCGTTTGCCAAAAGCAACTTTTGATGCGATGAAACGTGCTTGCGAACAAACGAAGCACAATTCTGGTCTTATCTTGAATTTTGCGCTTAACTATGGTGGTCGTTCAGAAATTACAGAAGCGGTTAAAAATATTGCCCAAGAAGTGCTTGAAGCAAAAATCAGCCCAGATGATATTACAGAAGATGTGATTTCAAATCATTTGATGACGAATCACTTGCCGTACTTGTATCGTGATCCGGATTTGATTATTCGAACAAGTGGTGAACTTCGTCTTAGTAATTTTCTACCATGGCAATCAGCATATAGTGAATTTTACTTCACACCTGTTTTATGGCCTGATTTCAAAAAAGACGAGTTGATTAAGGCGATTGCTGAATACAATCAACGCCATCGCCGTTTTGGTGGAATCTAGAAAGGAAATATCATGAAACAACGTGTGATTTGGGGGGCGATTGCCCTATTGATTATGCTGCCGTTTCTATTGCATGGAGGCCTACCGTTTCAAGTCTTTGTAGGCTTTTTAGCAATGCTTGGTGTGGCAGAAATGTTACGCATGAAACATCTTGAATTTTTCTCAATTGAAGGTGTTTTGTCAATGCTTGGTGCTTTTGTTTTGACAGTGCCTTTGGATAACTACTTTACATCACTACCGATAGATTCTAACTTTGCAGTCTATGGGTTGTTGTTTTTCTTGCTTTTGGCAGGAACAGTTATCAATTGTGATGATTATTCATTCGATGATGTCTCTTATCCGATTGCAGCTAGCCTTTATGTGGGAATTGGTTTCCAAAACTTGGTCAATGCTCGTATGGGTGGCTTAGATAAAGTGCTCTTTGCTTTATTTATCGTATGGGCGACTGATATCGGTGCTTATATGATTGGTCGTCGTTTTGGTCAACGTAAATTGATGCCGAAGGTTTCTCCAAATAAAACTATCGAAGGTAGTCTTGGCGGGATTGCTTGCGCTGTTGTCGTTTCATTTATCTTTATGTTGATTGATAAAGCTGTTTACGCTCCGCATAATCTCTTTGTTATGTTAATTTGCGTTATTTTGTTTAGTATTTTTGGTCAATTCGGTGATTTGGTTGAAAGTGCGATTAAACGTCATTTTGGCGTTAAAGATTCTGGAAAACTTATTCCTGGTCACGGTGGTATTTTAGACCGCTTTGATTCAATGATTTTTGTTTTCCCAATTATGCATCTATTTGGTCTTTTCTAATTGACTTGTTTGGCAGCTGCCACAAACTTTTGGAGTTTGCTTACTAGTGAATGGTTATTAGGATAATAATGTTACTGGTATAGAGAGGAGCAAAATGCTCGGAATTATAACGTTTATTATTGTTTTTGGAATCTTAGTTATTGTCCACGAATTTGGTCACTTATACTTTGCCAAAAAATCAGGCATTCTGGTGAGAGAATTTTCTATCGGGATGGGCCCGAAAATCTTCTCTCATTTTGATAAGGAAGGGACAGCTTATACGTTTCGTATTCTTCCTTTAGGTGGTTATGTCCGTATGGCAGGTTGGGGAGATGATACCACTGAAATTAAGACTGGTACGCCAGCTAGCTTGAGTTTGAACAAAGACGGCTTGGTGACACGTATTAATTTGTCACACAAACAGTTGGATAATACAGCTCTTCCTATGAACGTGACTTCTTATGATTTGGAAGATAAATTAGAAATCACTGGATTGGTTCTAGATGAGCAAAAGACATATAAAGTTCATCACGATGCCACAATCGTTGAAGAAGATGGCACAGAAATTCGCATCGCGCCGCTTGATGTGCAGTATCAAAATGCTACTGTCTGGGGACGTTTGATGACAAACTTTGCTGGTCCGATGAATAATTTTATTCTAGGAACACTAGCTTTCATCTTACTTGTCTTTATGCAAGGCGGAGTCCCGAATCCCTCGACAAATGCTGTGCGAGTGACTGACGGTGGTGCCATGCAAGCTGCAGGTGTCAAAGATGGTGACAAAGTCTTAGCTGTCGGTAATTACAAAGTCTCAAATTGGTCTGACTTGACTGAGGCTGTTGCCAAATCGACAAAGGGCATTTCGAAAGGTGACACCATTCCTGTTACCGTAAAAGACGCTTCTGGAAAAACTAAGACTCTTGATATTAAGCCAGTCAAAAATCATGGCAGCTATCTTATCGGAGTTTCTTCAGCTTTGAAAACAGGCTTTTGGGACAAGATTACTGGTGGCTTCCAAATGTCTTGGCAAAGTGCAATGTTAATTTTAAATGCTTTGAAAGGCATTGTCTCAAACTTCAGCTTGGATAAACTTGGTGGTCCCGTCGCTATGTACCAGGCATCAAGTCAAGCAGCTTCTTATGGATTGCCATCAGTGATTAATCTTTTGGCCCTCTTGTCAATCAACCTTGGAATTGTTAACCTTATCCCGATTCCAGCTTTGGATGGTGGAAAAATCTTGATGAACCTCATTGAGATTGTTCGTCGTAAACCACTCAAACAAGAGACAGAAACTTATGTCACTCTGGTTGGCGTGGTCATCATGATTATTCTGATGATTGCCGTTACTTGGAATGATATCATGCGAGTTTTCTTCTAACTTACATCAAGACTAATCAATAATTTAGTACATCATATTTTTAAATACACATTTTTTAGAAAGGAATTGATACGGTCTTCTCTAAAAATGCGAATAAGTGAGCTACTTGCCTAAACAACAAGCGGCTTACTTATTTTCGTGATTTGACCGCAATATTTTATTATGAAACAATCACAAATGCTTATCCCAACGCTTCGCGAAATGCCAAGCGACGCTCAAGTTATCAGCCACGCTCTTATGGTTCGTGCTGGTTATGTTCGCCAAGTCTCAGCAGGTATCTACGCTTACCTACCACTTGCTAACCGCACAATTGAAAAATTCAAAAAAATCATGCGTGAAGAGTTTGAAAAAATCGGTGCCGTTGAAATGCTTGCACCAGCACTTTTGAACGCTGACCTTTGGCGTGAATCAGGTCGTTACGAAACTTACGGTGAAGACCTTTATAAACTTAAAAACCGCGATAAATCAGACTTTATCCTTGGTCCAACTCACGAAGAAACATTTACAAGCCTTGTTCGTGATGCGGTTAAATCATACAAACAATTGCCACTTAACCTTTATCAAATCCAATCTAAATATCGTGATGAAAAACGTCCACGTAACGGACTTCTTCGTACACGTGAATTTATCATGAAAGATGGTTACAGTTTCCACGCAGACTACGAAGGTTTGGATGAAACTTACGAAGAATACCGCAAAGCTTATGAAGCAGTCTTCACACGTGCAGGACTTGATTTCAAAGGTATCATCGGTGATGGTGGAGCTATGGGTGGTAAAGACTCTCAAGAGTTTATGGCAATCACTCCAGACCGTACAGACCTTGACCGTTGGGTTGTTCTTGACAAATCAATCGCTTCAATCGATGAAATTCCAGAAGATGTATTAGAAGACATCAAAAAAGAATTGTCATCATGGTTGGTTTCAGGAGAAGATACTGTTGCCTACTCAACAGAATCAAGCTACGCTGCTAACCTTGAAATGGCAAGCAACGAATACAAACCATCAACAAAAGTTGTTGCTCAAGAAGATGTTAAACGTGTGGAAACACCTAACTGTAAATCAATTGATGAAGTGGCTGCTTTCTTGAACGTTGATGAAGAACAAACAATCAAAACGCTTCTATTCATCGCTGATAAAGAACCAGTTGTTGCCCTTCTTGTCGGAAATGACCAAGTTAACGATGTTAAATTGAAAAACTACCTTGGCGCTGACTTCCTTGACCCAGCTACTGAAGAAGATGCTGTTAAAGTCTTCGGTGCAAACTTTGGTTCACTTGGCCCAGTTAACCTTCCTGAAAACGTTCGTATCATTGCTGACCGCAAAGTACAAGACGTTGCTAATGCAGTTGTTGGTGCTAATGAAGATGGTTACCACTTGACTGGTGTTAACCCAGGACGTGACTTTGAAGCAGAATACGTTGATATTCGTGAAGTTAAAGAAGGTGAAATCTCACCAGACGGTAAAGGTGTTCTTAAATTCGCTCGTGGTATCGAAATCGGACACATCTTCAAACTTGGTACTCGCTACTCAGAAAGCATGGGTGCTACAATCCTTGACCAAAACGGTCGTGCTGTGCCAATCATCATGGGCTGCTATGGTATCGGTGTTAGCCGTATCTTGTCAGCTGTTATCGAACAACACGCTCGTCTCTTCGTTTCTAAAACACCAAAAGGTGCTTACCGCTTTGCATGGGGTATTAACTTCCCTAAAGAATTGGCACCATTTGACGTTCACGTCATCACTGTTAACGTGAAAGATGAAGAAGCACAAGCTTTGACAGCTAAAGTAGAAGCTGAATTGGTTGAAAAAGGTTACGAAGTTTTGGTTGATGACCGTAACGAACGTGTCGGATCAAAATTCTCAGATAGCGACCTTATCGGACTTCCAATCCGTGTGACAGTTGGTAAAAAAGCTGCTGATGGTATCGTAGAAGTTAAAATCAAAGCAACTGGTGATACAATCGAAGTTAACGCTGAAAACCTTATTGAAACACTTGAAATTTTGACAAAAGAAAACTAATAAGATTTAGGTCGAGGGCTTATCCCCGACCTTTTTCTTTTGTCTCGAAAAATGCTCACTTTTATGATAAAATTGAAAGACGATATTGATAGATAAAAAAGTAAAAGGGTGACTGATGTCCCTCTTTTACTTAGGATAGAAAGTTAGATTTTTGGAATTGAGGTAATTGACGTTTTATGTCAGAGTTATTTAAAAAATTGATGGAGCAAATCGATATGCCGCTTGAAATGCGACAATCTTCTGCTTTTTCATCTGCAGATATTCGTGAAGTTAAGGTACACTCAGTATCCCGCCTCTGGGAATTCCATTTTTCATTTGCAGAGATTTTGCCGATTGAGATTTATCGCGAGTTAGCCTATCGTTTGATTAATACTTTTAAGCAAGCGGATATTACAGCGACTTTTGATATTCAGGCAGAAAAGATTGATTTCTCACAACCGCTTTTGCAAGCTTATTATGAAGAAGCTTTTGAGCACGCTCCTTGTGACAGCGCCAGCTTTAAAGCCTCTTTTAGCAAGTTGAAAGTCTCTTATGATGGTGAAAAATTATTGATTGAAGCGCCAGCTTTTGTCAATAATGACCATTTCCGAAAAAATCATTTGCCAAATTTGGCTCGTCAATTTGAAGCCTTTGGTTTCGGAAAAGTGATGGTTGACATGGTTTCTGATGAAGCCATGACTCAAGCGCTTCGTGAAGATTTTACAAATAATCGTGAATCCATGGTGGAAAAAGCGGTACAAGAAAACCGTGAAGCCGTTAAGTCTCTAGAAGCGTCAATGCCACCAGCTGAAGAAGCTCCAAAACCAAAATTTGATTTCAAAGAACGCGCTAAACAACGCCGTGCTGGTTTTGAAAATGCTGAAATCACGCCGATGGTTGAAATCACAACAGAAGAAAACCGTATTGTCTTTGAAGGAATGGTTTTTGATGTTGAAAAGAAAACTACTCGTACAGGTCGTCATATCATCAATTTCAAGATGACAGACTATACATCAAGTTTTGCTATGCAAAAATGGGCAAAAGATGATGAAGAGTTGAAAAAATACGACATGATTGCTAAAGGCTCATGGCTTCGTGTTCGCGGAAATATTGAGAACAATAATTTCACCCATGCCCTTACTATGAATGTGCAAGATGTTAAAGAAATTGTTCACCATGACCGCAAGGATTTGATGCCAGAAGACCAAAAACGTGTGGAATTCCATGCGCATACGAACATGTCAACCATGGATGCTTTGCCAACGGTTGAGGAGCTGATTGATACAGCTGCAAAATGGGGCCACAAGGCCGTTGCTATTACTGATCATGGAAATGTCCAAAGTTTCCCTCACGGTTACCACAGAGCACGTAAAGACGGTATTAAAGCCATTTTTGGTTTGGAAGCCAATATCGTTGAAGATAAGGTTCCTATTGCTTACAATCCTGTTGACTTAGAGCTGAATGAAGCAACGTATGTCGTATTTGACGTGGAAACAACAGGACTTTCTGCGGTGCACAATGATTTGATTCAGATTGCTGCTTCAAAAATGTACAAAGGTAACATTGTTGAGCAGTTTGATGAATTCATCAATCCAGGTCACCATTTGTCAGCTTTTACGACAGAATTGACAGGGATTACGGATAATCATGTTCGCAATGCGAAGCCTATCGAACAAGTGCTTCAAATGTTCCAAGATTTCTGTAAAGATACTGTACTTGTTGCCCACAATGCGACCTTTGACGTTGGCTTTATGAATGCTAATTACAAACGTCATGGCATGCCAACCATCACGCAGCCAGTTATTGATACCCTTGAATTGGCACGGAATCTTTATCCAGAATACAAACGTCATGGTTTGGGACCATTGACCAAGCGTTTCCAAGTATCGCTAGAACACCACCACATGGCCAACTACGATGCCGAAGCAACTGGTCGCTTGCTCTTTATTTTCTTGAAAGAAGCGCGTGAAAATCATGGCCTTACAAACATGATGGACTTGAACACAAAATTGGTGGCTGAAGATTCTTATAAGAAAGCTCGTGTAAAACATGCAACGATCTATGTTCAAAACCAGACAGGGTTGAAAAATATCTTCAAGCTTGTCAGTCTTTCAAATGTTAAATATTTTGAAGGTGTGGCTCGTATTCCAAGAACAGTTCTTGATGCTCATCGCGAAGGGCTTTTGCTAGGAACAGCCTGTTCTGAGGGTGAAGTTTTTGATGCGGTTTTGACATCAGGTGTGGAAAAAGCTGTTGAAGTGGCTAAATACTATGATTTCATCGAAGTCATGCCACCAGCTATTTATGCACCGCTATTGGCACAAGGAACAATTAAAGACGAAGAAGGTATTCGTCAAGTCATTCGTGATTTGATTGAGGTTGGACGTCGTTTGAACAAGCCTGTTCTTGCTACTGGTAATGTTCACTACATTGAACCAGAAGATGAGATTTATCGAGAAATCATCGTCCGTAGTTTGGGACAAGGGACACCGATTAACCGTCCGATTGGACGTGGTGAAGATGCTCAGCCAGCTCCATTACCAAAAGCCCATTTCCGCACAACCAACGAAATGCTAGACGAATTTTCTTTCCTCGGTGAAGACTTGGCTTATGAAATCGTTGTTAAGAATACGAGTGATTTTGCTGAGCGCTTTGAAGAAATCGAAGTGGTTAAGAAAGATTTGTACACGCCTTTCCTTGAAAAATCAGAAGAACGTGTCGCAGAAATGACTTACCAAAAAGCCTTTGAAATCTATGGAAACCCACTACCAGATATTGTTGACCGACGTATCGAAAAAGAATTGACTTCGATTTTGGGTAATGGATTTGCCGTGATTTACCTGGCGTCACAAATGCTTGTTATCCGCTCAAATAAACGTGGTTATTTGGTTGGTTCGCGTGGATCTGTTGGATCAAGTTTCGTGGCAACCATGATTGGGATTACCGAAGTTAACCCAATGCCACCACACTATGTCTGTCCAAATTGTCAGCACTCAGAGTTCATTACTGATGGTTCTGTTGGTTCAGGTTATGACCTTCCTGACAAGGATTGTCCAAAATGTGGCACACGTTATAAGAAAGATGGACATGATATCCCGTTTGAAACCTTCCTTGGATTTGATGGTGATAAAGTTCCCGATATCGATTTGAACTTCTCTGGTGATGACCAACCCTCAGCTCACTTGGATGTTCGTGATATTTTTGGAGAACAATATGCCTTTCGTGCTGGAACCGTTGGTACGGTTGCTGACCGTACAGCTTACGGATTTGTTAAAGGTTATGAACGTGATTACGGGAAAATGTACCCAGAAGCAGAAGTTGAACGCTTGGCACAGGGAGCTGCTGGGGTGAAACGTACAACGGGTCAACACCCGGGTGGTATCGTTGTTATTCCAAACTATATGGATGTTTATGACTTTACACCAGTTCAGTATCCAGCCGATGATTTGTCAGCTGAATGGCAAACCACTCACTTTAACTTCCACGATATCGATGAAAACGTCTTGAAACTTGATATCCTCGGTCATGATGATCCGACGATGATTCGTAAGTTGCAAGACTTGTCTGGTATTGATCCCAAAGATATTCCAGCTGATGATCCAGATGTTATGGCACTTTTCTCAGGTACAGAAGTTCTTGGCGTTACGCCTGAACAAATCGGAACACCGACAGGTATGCTTGGTATTCCAGAATTCGGAACAAACTTCGTTCGTGGAATGGTTGAAGAAACACATCCAACGACCTTTGCCGAATTGCTTCAGTTATCTGGACTATCACATGGTACCGATGTTTGGCTTGGAAATGCCCAAGATTTGATCAAAGAAGGAATTGCTACCCTAAAAACCGTTATCGGTTGTCGTGACGATATCATGGTTTACCTCATGCACGCGGGACTAGATCCAAAAATGGCCTTTACCATCATGGAACGTGTGCGTAAGGGACGCTGGTTGAAGATTTCTGATGAGGAACGTAATGGCTATATCCAAGCTATGCGTGACAACAATGTACCAGATTGGTATATCGAATCTTGTGGTAAAATCAAGTACATGTTCCCGAAAGCCCATGCGGCTGCCTATGTATTGATGGCCCTTCGTGTGGCTTACTTCAAGGTTCATTATCCTTTGTATTACTACTGTGCTTACTTCTCAATTCGTGCCAAAGCCTTTGATATCAAGACAATGAGTGCTGGTCTTGATGCTGTTAAAGAACGCATGGCTGAGATTTCAACCAAACGTAAAAATAATGAAGCTTCAAACGTTGAAATCGACCTTTACACAACGCTCGAGTTGGTCAATGAAATGCTTGAACGTGGTTATAAATTTGGTCAGCTTGACCTTTACCGCAGTGATGCGACAGAGTTCATCATTGACGGTGATACCCTTATTCCACCATTTGTAGCTATGGATGGTCTCGGAGAAAACGTTGCAAAACAAATCGTTAAAGCGCGTGAAGAAGGTGAATTCCTATCTAAAATGGAACTTCGCAAACGCGGTGGTGTTTCAGCAACACTAGTTGAAAAAATGGATGAAATGGGAATCCTAGGCAACATGCCAGAAGATAACCAACTCAGTTTGTTTGACGATTTCTTCTAAAATCATTACAATAATAAAAAAAGAGCGAACAAATTATTTTCAGTTTACCTGAGATAGTTTGTTCGTTTTCATATCAGTTGAAAAGCAGGAGGAAAGATGTCAGATATCACGAATACAGCTGTGAAGGCTATGGTTGTTTTGCGAAAAGCCTACCGAACAATTGATGCCAAGACTTCAGAATCGTTCAAAGAAGATGACTTGACGCAGACCCAATTTGGTGTTTTGGATGTTCTTTATAGTAAAGGGCCTATGAAAATTGGCGAATTAATGGATAGTATTCTAGCGACTTCAGGCAATATGACGGTAGTAATTCGCAACATGGAGAAAAAAGGATGGGTGACACGCCACACTTGCCCAAATGATAAACGTGCTTATTTGGTGAGCCTGACAGCTGCTGGTCGTCAGGTCATTGAGCGCGCTTTGCCGCTACACATCGAGAAAATCGAAGAGACTTTTTCAGTGCTCACTGACGAAGAACAAGAAGAGCTTATCCGACTTCTAAAAAAATTTAAGCCGCGTGAGCATATTAATTTACAAAAGTAGCAATAATTCGTAAAATGACAATATAGAAAAAAGTACTATTTAGTGATAAATAACTTTTAACAGACTAATTAACCTTAAAAGGGAGATATATCATGAAAAAAATTCTATTTGTTGTTGGTTCATTGCGTGAGGGATCTTTTGATCAACAATTCGCACAAAACGCTGAAAAAGCACTTGAAGGAAAAGCAGAAGTATCATACCTAGACTGGTCACAAGTTCCGGTCTTTTCACAAGATTTGGAAGCTAACACACCAGCTGCTGTGCAAGCTGCACGTGACGCTGTTTTGGCAGCCGATGCCATCTGGTTCTTCTCACCAGTTTATAACTTTGCGATTCCTGGTTCAGTGAAGAACTTGCTTGACTGGTTGAGCCGTGCGCTTGATCTTTCAGACCCAACAGGTCCATCAGCCCTTAATGAAAAAGTGACAACTGTTTCTATCCTTGCAAATGGTGGACACGAAGCTGTAGCCGATGCTTACCGTGCTTTGTTCCCATTCATCCGCACAAAATTTGTTGATGAAATCACAACAACACGTGTGAACGACTCTGCTTGGGCAGATGGCAAATTTATCGCAACTGATGAGGTTCTTGCCAACCTTGATAAACAAGCCAAAGCTCTTCTTGCTGCGCTTGATTAATCTAAGTTTTACCATTTAACAAATTCATAGGTGAGTCAGCTTTTCCTATTTTCAGCTTAGCTCACCTTTATCACAGTCATATTGGTTTAGCCTTTCAATATCAAAAACTGTGAGATAAAAATGTCCTAGGATTTTGATGTCCTAGGTTTTTTTAGTCACAAAAAAAGAGAGGAAATCCTCTCTTTATGGTTTATTCGACAATTAGCATACCATCTTTAACAGCAAATGGGTTCTTTTCGTTGATGCGGTCGTAGAACATGATACCATTTGTGTGGTCAATTTCGTGTTGGACAACGATTGAGTTGTAACCTTTAAGTTTGATGCGGTGTTTTTCACCGTTTTTATCAAAGTATTCAACAGTAACACGAGAGTGACGGACAACGTATCCTTCCACAACACGGTCAACTGACAAGCATCCTTCACCATCAGCAAGCGCAGCGTCTTGAACAGAGTGTGAGACAACTTTTGGATTGTACATCACTTCTTGTAAGCTGTAAGCTTCTTTTGGTGGGTTGCCATCTTTGTCTTCCATGTTTGGAACAAGAACAGCAATGATACGTTTTGACACGTTCAATTGTGGTGCTGCCAAACCAACGCCTCCGCGCAAGCCCATTTTTTCAGCTGTTACAGGATCTTGAGAGTTTTTCAAGAACTGCATCATTTTTTCGCCTAAGATGATTTCTTCATCAGATAATGGGAATGTGACATCGTCACAAACTTTACGCAAAGTTGGATGACCTTCGCGAATAATATCGTTCATATTGATTAAATGACTTGGTTTTGCTAATTTTTCAATAACTGACATATTTTCTCCTCAAATTATTCTATATAACACTATAGCATAAAAATGCTTAACGAGAAAGTTATTGGCTTAGTTAGTAATCTTCAAGTCAATGAGTTGCGCCATATCTTTGATATAATAATTAGGGCGGCGTTTTTCAATAATGCCTAAATCGATAAATTCATGAATCACACGAAGTAAATGACGGTAGCTGACGCTGAATGAATCAGCAAGACTAGTCAATTCTAATTTGAAGACACCTTTGTCTTCAATCGCCAAGATGTGAGTGGCTAGACGTTCTTTAAGTGTGTAATTCAAATTCGTAGAAGCACGAATATTTTGCTCATAAAGTGATTGAGCGAGTCCTCTACTGAGATTTAGAAGCAAATCATTATCAGCTAATAATTCCTCGCGAATCCCAGTTAAAGGGAGTTGGATGACTAAGGTATCCTCAAGAGCGACAACTGAAGACACAATTGGCTGATCAGTTAATAATTCAATATCTCCGATAAGCGTTGGTTTTTCTTTGATATCTAAAATATGCTCTTTTCCGTTAAATAAGCGACGAACAATTTTTAATTTTCCCTTTGCAAAATAAGAGAGTGCTGTTAAGGCTTCTCCTTGGTGACAAATCGCATCTCCAGCAACTAGTTCGCGGACTTGCAATTTATCAAAATAATGTCTAGGAAAGATTTTTTCAAGCTGATAGTCTTGGATATATTTTTCTAAAGACACACAGACCTCCTTTGTTGTGACAAAAGTCATATTTTTATGCGCTAACTTTGATTATACTGGAAATGATGAAAAAAACAAGTAAGGAGTTTCTATGAAAACATTTTTGGAGAAATTTAGTCTCCTATCTCTATCTTTAATGCTGGTCTCGACGTTATCTCCGTCGACAGCATTACCCCAAATGATTACAACATTTCATCAACAAGGATACGCTGCTAGTCAGGTGGAATTTCTATTTTCACTATCATCTTTTGCGATTCTTGCCATGTTGTTACTAAATCCAATTATCGAACGTCTAATCTCTGAACGTCTTAGTATCATCTTAGGTCTTCTTTTGATTTCCTTTGGTGGTAGTATGCCAGTCGTTTTTCAGACTTATTCATTAGTTTTTGTATCACGTATTTTGCTTGGTATCGGAATTGGTTTGATTAATTCTCGTGCCATCAGTATTATCAGTGAGACTTATGCTGGACGTGAACAAGCTCAGATGCTTGGGCTTCGTGGTTCCTTTGAAATTATTGGTAATGCTTTATTGACCATGATTGTTGGTTTCATTGTTGTTCTTGGTTGGTCATGGACATTCAGTGTTTACTTATTTGCTTTGCCAATTCTTGCTGTTTACCTTATTTTTGCACCAAAACCTAAGGTTGAAGTAGAAGAAGTCCAACAAGATGAGACTCGTGCTAAATTTAGAAAAGAAGATATCTTGTATATCGTTGGATTATCTTTATTGGCAGGTTTTGTTATTAACATCAATAGTGCGAACAGCCTTCGAATCCCAGTTATTGTTGACCAATTGCATCTTGGAAGTCCTCGTCAAGCCAGCTTAATCTTGAGTGGCATGATGCTTATGGGAATTCTTTCAGGAATTTGTTTTGAAGGTTTGCTTGGACGCTTTAGCAAAAACTTGATTACCATTTCAATGATTCCATTTGCTCTTGGACTATTTATGGTAGGTTTTGCTAATAATCTTTGGGTAATGCTAATTGGTGCCATGCTGTCAGGCTTCTGGTACAGTATTGTGGTTACCTGTGTCTTTAGTGATGTTTCAACTAACGTTTCACCGCAATTAATCGGAAATGCGACTACGCTTATCTTGATTTTCTGTAATCTTGGTGGGGCAAGCGCAGCTATTGTTTTGAATCTCTTTTCAAAATTTAGCCCACAACCAGGCTTTGCCTTTGTTATTTACGCTATTATCAGCTTGGTTATTTGCTTAGGTTTGATTGTTAAAACACGTTTTTCAAAGAAAAATTAATTTGTGTTAAAGTCACGTTAAATTAAGGGAAAACCTTTGACAAAAGTAGAAACAATCTGCTACAATAAGGACTGTCGTAAGACAAGTAACTTCTTCTTGGTCGTAGGATCCGCCAAAAACCTACCACTCGGATGAAGCAATATAAAGGAGAAAAATTATGGCAATCTCAAAAGAGAAAAAAAATGAAATCATCGCTCAATATGCACGTCACGAAGGTGACACAGGTTCAGTTGAAGTTCAAGTAGCTGTTCTTACTTGGGAAATCAACCACCTTAACGAGCACATTAAACAACACAAAAAAGACCACGCAACTTACCGTGGATTGATGAAAAAAATCGGTCACCGTCGTAACTTGTTGGCATACCTTCGCCGTACAGACGTTAACCGTTACCGCGAATTGATCGCATCACTTGGTCTTCGTCGTTAATCTGACGTTAGGTCAAGTAAAAGCTTCTTGGATTTTCCAAGAAGCTTTTTTTGTGTGCAAATGCTTCGTTTGATTAACAAAATTAATCAACCTCCCATTGGGTGTATTTTAATGAAAATGAGGTTTTATATAGCATTAAAATGTCAAAAGTGACAAAAGTATTAATATAAAAGGAAAAACGCAAGTATAATTTGTATCCCCTTACATTGCCTTTACAATAAAAATGAAAAAGCTTACAAAAAACACTTGACCTTTTTTTGAAAAAGGGTTAATATAATTGGTGAAGAATATCACAATGATATGATGATTAAAGAATTTAACTGTTGATTTTGTGTAGTTTTTATAGTGAAGAGAACCTCAAGTAGTGACGTTGAGTTTTGAAATTCCAGACTATACGGTCTTGTTTTTATTTTAGTATCAATCATTAATATAGTTCTTCTCAAAAAATGAGGCACTTATTTTTAAGGGTACTTATAAGGAGGTTTTCTTAATGGCTAAAGCAACAAATGCAGATGTAAAGAATAACGAGTTGAGCGCTGAAGAGTTGGCTCAACAGTACACTGGAGCTCTTGTCGAAAAAGCTCTTGAAGCTGAACGTATTTATGCAACTTATTCACAAGAACAAGTTGATAATATCGTAGCAGCGATGGCTCTTGCAGGTTCAGAAGCTTCGCTTGAATTAGCAAAAGAAGCTCATGCAGAAACTGGTCGTGGTGTCGTTGAAGATAAAGATATTAAGAACCACTTCGCTACTGAGTACGTTTATGAACGTATTAAAAATGAAAAAACAGTAGGTATCATTGGGGAAGATAAGGTTTCAGGAAGTATCCAAATCGCAGCACCTCTTGGTGTTTTGGCTGGTATTGTTCCAACAACAAACCCAACTTCAACAACAATGTTCAAGATTTTGGTGGCTCTTAAAACACGTAATGCGATTGTCTTTGCTTTCCACCCACAAGCGCAAAACTGTTCAGCACATGCCGCACAAATTCTTTATGATGCCGCAGTGAAAGCTGGTGCTCCTGAAAACATTGTTCAATGGATTGAAACACCGTCTCTTGCAAATACATCAGCGCTTATCCAAAATCCGAAGATTGCTTCTATTTTGGCAACTGGTGGACCTGGTATGGTAAATGCCGCTCTTAAATCAGGTAACCCATCAATGGGTGTTGGTGCTGGTAATGGTGCTATCTACGTTGATGCAACAGCACACGTTGATCGCGCTGTTGAAGACTTGTTGTTATCAAAACGTTTTGATAACGGTATGATTTGTGCCACTGAAAACTCTGCAGTTGTTGAAGCACCGATTTATGACGAATGGCTTCAAAAAATGCAAGATAAAGGTGCCTACCTTGTGCCTAAGAAGGACTATAAAAAGCTCGAAGACTTTGTCTTTAATGACAGACACGGTGTTAACGGTCCGGTTGCTGGTATGCCAGCTCGCTGGATTTGTGAACAAGCCGGTGTGAAATTGCCAGAAGGTAAAGATGTTCTCTTGTTTGAACTTGATAAGAAAAATATCGGTGAAAAACTATCTTCTGAAAAACTTTCTCCACTCCTTTCAGTTTACAAAGCTAAAGATCGTGCTGAAGGTGTTGAAATTGTTGAAGCACTTCTTGACTATCAAGGTGCAGGACACAATGCTGGTATTCAAATTGGTTCTCAAGCAGACCCATTTGTTGCTGAATATGGCGATGCTGTGAAAGCATCACGTGTCTTGGTTAACCAACCAGATTCAGTCGGAGGTATTGGTGATGTCTACACAGACGCACTTAAAGCTAGCTTAACACTTGGAACAGGATCATGGGGGAAAAATTCATTGTCACACAATCTTTCAACTGGCGATCTCTTAAATGTTAAGACAGTTGCCAAACGTCGCAACCGTCCTCAATGGATTCGCCTACCAGAAAAAACTTACTACGAAAAAAATGCTATTTCTTACTTGCAAGATGAATACGAACCAATGCAACGCGCTTTGATTGTTGCCGACCCAGGTATGGTTCAATTTGGTTTTGTTGATACTGTTCTTGCTCAATTGGCATTGCGTGATGAAAAAGTTGCGACATCAATTTACGGTACAATCAAACCAGATCCAACACTTGGTCAAACGATTGAAATTGCTAAACAAATGCGTGATTTCAAACCAGACACAGTTATCGCAGTCGGTGGTGGTTCTGCCCTTGATGCGGCTAAGATTGCACGTTACATCTACGAATACTCACTTGATCAAGAAGCTGATTTCCTTGATAGCTACGAAAATGTCAGCGAACTCTTCTTACGTTTGCAACAAAAATTCATCGATATCCGTAAACGTATCGTGAAATTCAAACACCAAACAGCAACACGTCTCTTCTGTATCCCAACAACATCTGGTACAGGTTCAGAAGTTACACCATACGCTGTTATCACTGATGACCACACTCACGTTAAATATCCTTTGACTGACTATGAATTGACTCCACAAGTTGCTATCGTGGACCCAGAATTTGTTATGACCGTGCCAAAACGTACAGTAGCTCTTTCTGGTCTTGATACTTTGTCACATGCCCTTGAAGCTTATGTTTCAGTTATGGCATCTGATTTGACTCGTCCATGGTCACTTGAAGCTATCAAGTTGGTTATTGAAAACTTGGAAGATTCATATAACTATGATCCTAAACACCCAACACTTCGTGGTGAACAAGCACGTGAAAACATGCACTACGCAGCAACTCTTGCTGGTATGGCCTTCTCAAATGCTTTCTTAGGTATTAACCACTCAATCGCACACAAAACTGGTGGTGAATTTGGTCTTCCACACGGCTTAGCTATTTCAATTGCAATGCAACACGTTATCCGCTACAACGGTGTGGCTGGAAATGTAAAACGTTCAGTCTTCCCACGTTATGAAGAATATCGTGCACAACGTGATTACGCTGATATCGCTCGTAGCCTTGGTCTTAAAGGTAAAGATGATGCAGCATTAGTAGAAGCACTTTGCGAACGTATTGATGCTTTAATGAAAGCTGTTGATGTTGACCCTCGTCTTTCTGCTAACGGTGTTACAAAAGAAGCCTTTGATGCAGCTGTTGATAAATTGGCATCACTTGCTTACGATGACCAATGTACACCTGCTAACCCACGTCAACCTTACATTGCTGAGTTGAAACAATTATTGATTGACATGTTCTAATACCTCTTCTTAACAATTGTATTAGTTGACATTTTTAAGCCTCCCTTTGGGAGGCTTTTGTGGTAGAATGAAGGTGTTAATAAAAACGGTTAATCAGGGATTTTTGTAAGACCTGTCTAGAGATATTGCATTAAAGGAGACTGTTATGATTGGATCATTAATTGTTGGGGCTTTGATTGGGATAATTGCAGGAGCTATCACTAAGAAAGGTGAGTCAATGGGCTGCATTTATAATATTTTTGCTGGACTTGTGGGCTCATTTGTTGGTCAAAGTTTGTTTGGTTATTGGGGACCTAGTCTTGCTGGCATGGCAATTTTACCATCTGTACTTGGCGCCATTATCGTTATTGCAGTTGTTGATTTATTTTTTGGGTAATTATTTGATAAAACGCTATAAGAAGAAGCAGTTACTGTTTGGTAGCTGCTTTTTAATGATTCTTAAAAAACTGTGCTGCAAGCTCTGCTATTTCCTATAAAATGTGATAAAATAATGGAGATACGTGGTTTTATGCAAAGACGAGTTTATAAGTCTTTTACAGACTGGTTTTTGTAGAAAACAGACGTATCAAAATAAAATGTTAGAGGAATAAAAATGTCAAAACAAACTTTTGAAACGACTTTTGCAGGTCGTCCACTTGTTGTTGAAATTGGTCAAGTTGCTAAACAAGCTAATGGCGCTGCAGTGATTCGTTACGGTGAATCAACTGTTCTTAGTGCAGCTGTCATGTCTAAAAAAATGTCAACTGGTGACTTCTTCCCACTTCAAGTAAACTACGAAGAAAAAATGTACGCTGCTGGGAAATTCCCAGGTGGTTTCAACAAACGTGAAGGTCGTCCAACAACTGATGCGACATTGACAGCACGTTTGATTGACCGTCCAATTCGTCCAATGTTTGCTGAAGGCTTCCGTAACGAAGTTCAAGTAATTAATACCGTTCTTTCTTATGATGAAGATGCTAGCGCACCAATGGCAGCCATGTTTGGTAGCTCACTTGCTTTGTCTATTTCAGACATTCCATTTAACGGACCTATCGCTGGTGTTCAAGTGGCTTATATCGATGGTGAATTTATCATCAATCCATCAGCTGAACAAAAAGAAGCATCTCTTCTTGAATTGACTGTTGCTGGTACAAAAGAAGCTATCAACATGGTTGAATCTGGTGCTAAAGAATTGTCAGAAGACATCATGCTTGAAGCTCTTCTTAAAGGACATGAAGCTGTTCAAGAATTGATTGCCTTCCAAGAAGAAATCGTTGCAACTGTTGGTAAAGAAAAAGCAGAAGTTGAATTGCTTCAAGTTGACCCAGAATTGCAAGCTGAAATCATTGCAGCCTACAATGCTGACCTTCAAAAAGCTGTTCAAGTCGAAGAGAAAAAAGCGCGTGAAGCAGCAACTGAAGCTGTCAAAGAAGAAGTAACTGCTGTTTACGAAGAACGCTACGCAGATGATGAAAACTATGAAACAATCATGCGTGACGTGGCTGAAATTCTTGAACAAATGGAACATGCCGAAGTTCGTCGCTTGATTACAGAAGATAAAATCCGTCCTGATGGTCGTCGTGTTGACGAAATCCGTCCATTGGATGCTGAGATTGACTACCTTCCAAAAGTTCACGGTTCAGGTCTCTTCACACGTGGACAAACTCAAGCCTTGTCAGTTTTGACACTTGCACCAATGGGTGAAACTCAAATCGTTGATGGTCTTGGGGCTGAGTACAAAAAACGTTTCTTGCACCACTACAATTTCCCACAATTCTCTGTTGGTGAAACTGGACGTTACGGTGCACCAGGTCGTCGTGAAATTGGTCACGGTGCTCTTGGTGAACGTGCCCTTGCGCAAGTTCTTCCAAGTCTTGAAGAATTCCCATACGCTATCCGTCTTGTTGCTGAAGTTTTGGAATCAAATGGTTCATCTTCACAAGCGTCAATCTGTGCTGGTACTCTTGCCCTTATGGCTGGTGGTGTGCCAATTAAAGCACCAGTTGCTGGTATTGCCATGGGATTGATCTCAGATGGTAGCAACTACACAATCTTGACAGATATCCAAGGTCTTGAAGATCACTTTGGTGATATGGACTTCAAGGTTGCAGGTACTCGTGAAGGTATCACAGCCCTTCAAATGGATATCAAGATTGAAGGTATCACACCACAAATCTTGAAAGAAGCTCTTGCGCAAGCTAAGAAAGCTCGCTTTGAAATTCTTGATTTGATTGAAGCAACAATCCCAGCACCTCGTACTCACTTGGCACCAACTGCACCCAAAATTGATACAATTAAGATTGATGTTGATAAAATCAAAGTGGTTATCGGTAAAGGTGGTGAAACCATCGATAAAATTATCGAAGAAACTGGTGTTAAAATTGACATTGACGATGAAGGAAATGTTTCAATTTACTCATCAGACCAAGCAGCTATCGACCGTGCTAAAGAAATTATTGCTGGTTTAGTTCGCGAAGCTAAAGTTGGTGAAGTTTACCACGCTAAAGTCGTTCGTATTGAAAAATTCGGTGCTTTTGTTAACCTCTTTGATAAGACAGATGCCCTTGTTCACATTTCAGAAATTGCATGGACACGTACAGCTAACGTTTCTGATGTGCTTGAAGTTGGTGATGAAGTTGATGTTAAAGTTATCAAGGTTGATGATAAAGGACGTGTTGATGCGTCAATGAAAGCTCTTCTTCCACGTCCACCAAGAGCTGAAAAACATGAAAAAGAACACAAAGGGCACTCACCATTTGGCGGACACTTGCGTGATCACAAAGAAAAACACGATAAAATCGACTAATCACTTTTTGACTTGCTCATCTTTTGTAAATGTGGAGTTTAACGATGACAAATTTAAATGAACTTGATATTCGTTTGCGCGCGTTTGTTAACGCACCAGACAACTTTTTAGATAGCATTGCGCTTGTCAATGCCTTGCACAACATCCCAGTTTTGGCTAGTGATCAACCTTATGCTCTTGATATTGAAGGGCAAAAGGTGACTCCTGTCTTTTCTGATAAGGAAGATTTGGAAACTTTCAAATCTGAACAAGCTAGTGCCAATGATCAAAATTGGGTTGAACGTCCAACTTTGGATGTTTTAAAAGAAGTCATTGAAAAAGGATTAACTGGAATTGTCTTTAACCTTAAGAAAACAGGCGATTTTGGCAATTCAACTATTTTCAAAAGTAGTGAATTAATCCAATTTTTGAATGCCTACACAACTATTTTGAATAAACTTATGGGTGAAGAAAACCTTGCGGCGGATACTTTGGATAAATACTATCTTGTCCCAGCTTTTGTTCACCCACGTGATGATAAAAGCTTTGACCGTATGTTCCCGACAATGTCTACACCAGAAGGTAAAAGCTATGTTCCAGCCTTTTCAAATCTTCAAAGCTTTGCTAAATGGTATAACCACAAAGATTTTGGAACACCATTTCGCAATGCTCAAGGAAGTATCTTGACATGGCGTTTGGCTGATATTTATCAACCTGGACACGGTGAAAATGACATTGACGAAACGGTCGGAGTTGCCATTAATCCCTTTGATGACCAACAAATTCTTGTTGATTGGTCTGAAATTGACGAAGACGAATAAAAGAAAGGAGAAGATATGGGTTGGTGGAAAGAAACCATTGATATTGTAAAGAAAAACGATCCAGCGGCTCGTAGCTCTCTGGAGATTATACTAACTTACCCTGGTGTCAAAGCCTTGGCTGCGCATCGTATCTCACATTTCCTGTGGAAACATGGCTTGAAATTATTAGCGCGCATGCATAGCCAATTCTGGCGCTTTTGGACACAAATTGAAATTCACCCAGGAGCTGAAATTGCTGAGGGTGTCTTTATCGACCATGGTTCTGGTCTTGTTATTGGTGAAACAGCTATTGTAGAAAAAGGAGTTATGCTTTATCATGGTGTGACTCTTGGTGGAACTGGTAAGGATGTCGGAAAACGTCACCCAACCGTTCGCGAAGGAGCACTTGTTTCAGCGCACGCACAGGTTATTGGACCAATTGAAATTGGAAAAAATTCCAAAGTCGGTGCGGCAGCTGTCGTTGTATCGGATGTTCCAGCAGATGTAACAGTAGTCGGAGTACCAGCGAAAGTTGTTCGTGTTCATGGTAAAAAAGATGAAAATGCCATTCATGACCTTGAAGAACACCGCGAGTACTATACTTCAAAACTTGAAGCAGCTTGCTACGAAAGTTTACATTCATCAAAACTTTAATAAAAACTAAGATGAGATTGGAGGAAGGAACATGACAATTAAAATTTACGATACAATGACCAGAAGTCTTCGTGACTTTGTCCCAATTACTGAAAATACAGTTAACATGTATGTTTGTGGACCGACTGTTTATAACTATATTCACATTGGGAATGCTCGAAGCGTTGTTGCTTTTGACACGATTCGCCGCTATTTTGAATACCGTGGCTACAAAGTAAACTACATTTCTAACTTTACTGACGTTGATGATAAAATCATCAAAGGTGCAGCTGAAGCTGGTATGGACACTAAAGCTTTTTCAGATAAATTCATTGCAGCCTTTATGGAAGATGTCAAAGAACTTGGCGTTGAACCTGCAACAAAAAATCCACGTGTCATTGATTACATGGATGAAATCATTGCTTTTGTTAAAGATTTGGTAGATAAAGGTTTTGCTTATGAAGCAAACGGCGATGTGTATTTCCGCGTGGCTAAAAGCAAAAACTATGCTAAATTAGCAAACAAAACTTTGGAAGACCTTGAAGTAGGTGCCAGTGGTCGTGTTGATGGCGAAGGTGACATCAAAGAAAATCCGCTTGATTTTGCCCTTTGGAAAGCTGCTAAACCAGGTGAAGTTTCATGGAAAAGCCCTTGGGGACAAGGACGTCCTGGTTGGCACATTGAATGTTCTGTAATGGCGACAAGTATCTTGGGTGATACCATTGATATTCACGGTGGTGGAGCTGACTTGGAATTTCCACACCATACTAATGAAATTGCTCAATCAGAAGCCAAAACTGGAAAAACATTTGCTAACTACTGGATGCACAATGGTTTTGTTAATGTTGACAATGAAAAAATGTCAAAATCTCTTGGCAACTTTGTGACAGTTCACGACATGTTGAAAACTGTTGATGGTCAAGTGCTTCGCTTCTTCCTTGCGACACAACAATATCGCAAACCTGTCAACTTCACTGAAAAAGCAGTTCACGACGCATCTGTTAACCTTAAGTATTTGAAAAATACCTTTACCTTGCCACTTGGCGAAGCTGTTGATGCAGCTGAACTTGCAAAATTCAAAGCTGATTTTGAAGCAGCGATGGATGATGATTTCAACACAGCAAATGGTATCACAGTTGTCTTTGACATGGCAAAATGGATTAATTCAGGGAATTATGACCAAGTAACCAAAGATACTTTTGCTAAAATGCTTGCTGTCTTTGGTATTGTCTTTGAAGAAGAAGTGCTTGATGCAGACATTGAAGCATTGATTGAAAAACGTCAAGAAGCGCGTGCGAATCGTGATTTTGCAACAGCAGATGCTATTCGTGATCAGCTAGCAGCACAAGGTATCAAATTACTTGATACTAAAGATGGTGTGAGGTGGACACGTGACTAAGGTAGATGTCAATCTTATTAATGGTATTGCCCTTGCTTTTGAAGGAGATGCCATTTATTCGACTTATATTCGTAAACACTTGATTTTTCAAGGTATGACAAAACCTAATCAATTGCACCGCAAAGCAACGATGTATGTTTCAGCCAAAGCTCAAGCAATGCTGATTAATATGATGCTAGAAGCGCAGCTATTGACTGAAAAGGAAGAAGAAATCTATAAGCGCGGTCGCAATACAAATAGTCATACCAAAGCTAAAAATGCTGACGTTGTGACTTACCGCATGTCGACAGGATTTGAAGCGGTCATGGGTTACCTTCATATGACAGATCAGATTGATCGTCTCGAAGAGCTTATTGATTGGTGCATTCAAGCTGTTGAAAAAATCGAAGATTAAGTAAAAAATAAAAATAGCCAGTTCTCGCATGAGAGCTGGTTTTCATGTTATAATAGCACTATGAAGAACAAAGAATTTAATGATCAAAATGACATCGTTTATGGTGTGCATGCCGTAACAGAAGCCCTTCAAGCTAATACAGGAAATAAACTCTACATTCAAGATGACTTGCGTGGAAAAAATGTTGATAAAATTAAAAGCTTAGCAGCAGAGAAAAAAGTCTCTATTTCTTGGACGCCCAAAAAAACACTTAGTGACATGACAAATGGTGCCGTTCACCAAGGTTTTGTTTTACGCGTTTCAGAATTTGCTTATGCTGAATTAGATACCATTTTAGAAAAAGCTGCGCAGGAAGAAAACCCACTGATTCTAATTTTGGATGGACTCAACGACCCGCATAATTTTGGCTCAATTTTGCGAACAGCTGATGCAACAAATGTCACTGGTGTGATTATTCCGAAACATCGTGCGGTTGGTGTGACACCTGTTGTTGCCAAAACATCAACTGGTGCTGTCGAACATGTTCCGATTGCTCGTGTGACAAACCTCAGCCAAACTCTTGATAAATTGAAAGAACAAGGTTTCTGGGTATTTGGTACAGATATGAACGGAACACCATCACACAAATGGAATACAGCTGGCAAACTAGCCTTAATCATTGGTAACGAAGGAAAAGGCATTTCACCAAACATCAAAAAACAAGTGGATGAAATGATTACGATTCCGATGAATGGTCACGTTCAAAGTTTGAATGCCAGTGTGGCAGCTGCAGTATTGATGTACGAAGTTTTCCGTCATAAATTAGATTAATTTTTTGTAAGACTTGATGAGCCATCTGTGAAAGGACTAAAAAATGAAGAAAAGAATCCTCTTAGTTGATGGTTATAACATGATTGCCTTTTGGCAGGAAACACGTCAACTCTTTAAGACAAATCGATTAGACGAAGCACGCAATATTTTACTGCGTAAGCTCAATAACTATGCCCATTTTGAAAATCTGGATATTATCTGTGTCTTTGATGCTCAGTATGTTCCAGGTTTGCGTCAACGTTATGACCAATATAAAATCCAAGTTATCTTTACTGAAGAAGATGAAACGGCTGATTCTTATATTGAACGTACAGCAGCTGAGTTAAATACACCTCGCCATCTTGTGGAAGTTGCAACTAGTGATTTAAATGAACAATGGACGGTCTTTTCGCAAGGTGCCCTTCGGGTGTCAGCTCGTGAATTGGAGCAGCGCGTAAATACGGTTAAATCAGACTTGGACAAAATGTCAAAACACATTGATTTAACCACTCCAAAACTTAGCCCATGGAATGATGGACAAATGGATAAATTAAAACAATTGCTTGATGATATTTAAAACATCAAAGGACTTTTTAAAAAGGAGCTCGCTAAATGCGGGCTTTTTTGTTATAATGAAAAAGAAATTATTTGATTATCAAAGTATTTTTCGATGACAATGATTGATAACATTGAACGTATGATTGTTTTTATAGCAAAGGGAGAATTATGACTTTTAAATTACTAACGGATTCAACAGCAGACTTAGATGAAAATTGGGCGAAAGCTCATGATGTTGAAATCCTAGGGCTAACTATTCAATTAGACGGGGAAATCTATGAGACGGTTGGTCCAAATCGTTTGACGAGTGAAAAGCTACTAGAAAGCATGAAAAATGGTGGTAAACCTACAACTAGTCAAGTTAATGTGGGACAGTTTGAGGAAAGTTTCCGTCGTCATGCACAAAATGGTGATGCAGTGCTTTACCTAGCTTTTTCTTCTGTTTTATCAGGGACTTACCAAAGTTCAATGATTGCGCGTGATCTTGTTTTGGAAGATTTTCCAGATGCAACTATCGAAATCGTTGATACCTTGGCGGCAGCAGGAGGAGAAGGTTATTTATCTGTTCTAGCAGCTGCAGCGCGTGATGAAGGCAAGACACTCGAAGAAACTAAAGCGATGGTTGTAGACATTCTGCCACGCTTACGAACATATTTCTTGGTTGATGACCTTTATCATTTGATGCGTGGCGGTCGTTTATCAAAAACATCAGCTATTATGGGAAGTTTAGCTAATATCAAACCTCTTTTGTGGTTGGATGCTACAGGAAAACTTGTTCCATTAGCAAAAATTCGTGGACGTAAAAAAGCCCTAAAAGAAGTTGTAGCACAGGCAACAGAATCCCTAGCTCACCAAACAGCTGTTGTTGCTTATGCCAATGATGTAGAAGGTGCTGAAAGCTTGAAAGAATCATTGCTCGAAGATGACATGATTGATGATGTGCTTATTATGCCATTAGGTCCAGTTATCTCAGCTCACGTAGGACCTGGAACACTAGCCGTCTTTACAATCGGAAAAGAAGCACGATAAAATCAAAAAAGTGGACCTAGTCTGCTTTTTTTGTAAAACATAATGACGGTGATATTTAATATTTGAATTGGAGTGAGGTAAGATAGTTGTAGCAATTGAGACGGTTGGTTTGTGTCTGTTCTTTTTTATCTTGTGCTTTTTAGGGACAGGAACTGATGATAAAAATTTAAAAAGTTTTTCATCGTATCCAGATGAAGTTCAGACTTTGATAAGAAATAATGAGGATTATCGAGCAAAAGTTAAAACAACTAATAAGTGTGTGGTATTCTTGCTAAATTTTTTAATCTTTTTGGTAATATTATTTATTTTGGGAATAGCTATTAGAAAGCCAAACTTTTTACACAATTTCATTTGTTTAAGTATCATAGGACAAGGATTGAATTTATTTGATTTACTTGTGATTGATTTAATTTGGTGGAGACGTACAAAACGCATTCGTTTTACAAAAATCCCTGAAAAAGACCTATATCAGAATCCTAGAAAACATATAGAATCATTTACAAGAGCTTTTGTGATGTATCTTCTAATTGCCGTAATAGATGGTTATTTGCTGCAATTTTTGTAACGTCAAATTGCTAAATGGGATATGTCAAAGAGTTTTGCTATGATGTCAAAAGGTATTTGCTAGTATTCAAATGAAAAAAAGAGGATAATTTTGGTGAAAGGTGGAAAAAATGAATATCAGTGAATTACGAAAACAATATCAGATGAGTCAAGATGATTTTGCCAATATTTTTCATGTATCAAGGCAGACTGTATCAAATTGGGAAAATGGGAAAAGCTATCCAGATGTAGAAATGCTGGTTAAAATTAGTGATTATTTTGGCATCTCTGTTGACCAATTAATTAAAAAAGAAACTATACCAAGTGTAGCAAAAAATTCTGATAAGCAGAAGAAGCTGTGGCCAATGCTTGCTGTAATTGCCACAGTGGTTTGCCTTATCGGAGCATTCTTTTTGTATAACTATAATGAAGAACACTCAGTCAAGTTTTCAATGAAAAAAGATAAGACTTATGGTCAAAGTGCAACTAGCCAAAAAACTTTAGAAGTTGCTAAAGGTTATTTCACATTGCCAGAAGATGAAAAGTTGAATCTTAAAGTAAATGGCATGACAGATGATGGAGATTTACATTTAAGTATTGTTGATGAAAATAACAAGTGTTGCTATCAACTTGATGGCGATGAATTAAAAGATAGCCAAAAACTTTACTTTAAAAAAGGGTCTTATAAAGTTCAAATTACTGCCGATCATTATCATGAAAAGGTTGTTAGTTTAGACTATAGTGTGAGTGTTAAGGGGTAGACTTCACAATAGTTATAACTAGCCATAAAAAAATTCAATACCCTCAACCTGCTTTATTTCTTGAGAGAAGTGATATAATTTTAAAAAATCAAGGGAGGTAGATTGATGGCTTTAACGTATGCAGTACTTGGAAGTGGTGCAATGGGATTACGATTTGGACTATTGCTGAAGGAACATTTGAAAGCTCAAGTTGATTTTATCGATACTTGGCAAGAACAAGTTGATACAATTCAAAAACAAGGTGGTGTCTACCAGTCACGTGATGGCAAGAATCGTCATTTGGTTCCAATTGATATTTATCTACCAGAAAACTATCGTGGAAAACCAGATGTCTTGATTATTTTTGACAAACAAATGCATCTGCAAGAATTATTGGAGCGAAGCAAACACTTCTTCAATAGTAGCCAGTATGTTTTTACCGGTATGAATGGCATGGGGCACGTTGAAAAGATTAATCACTATTTTGTTCCTGAAAAAGTTTTGGCAGGGACTTGTTTAATTGGAACAGTTTTAAAAGCTGCAGGAGATGTCGATTTTATCGGAAAGGCTGGCGCAGGTTCGATTAATTTAGCCGCACAGTCCGGTTATGTCGATAGCGTTCAAAAGCAGATTATTGCTGATTTTAGTGCATCAAATCTTAATCCAAATCTGACGGATAATTTTTTAGGAACACTTTATACAAAGGTTGTTTTTAATTCAGTTATTAATACGATTTGCACACTTTTTGAAATCCGCATGGGCCAATATATTGATTATGAAGGTGCAGAAGCCTTAGGTAAGCAACTAATCGATGAAGCGTATGAAGTCGCAGAGTTAGCTGGAATAAAGCCACTTGGCAGTCGTGAGCAAGAATGGGAGACTATTCGATATGTTAGTGCAGAAACGAGTCCACTTCATTACCCATCAATGTATCAGGATATGAGTAAAGGAAGACAAACAGAAGTTGACTATATCAATGGTTATATTTACGATTTAGGAGTAGCCAATGGTTATCAAGCTAAGACTCACGACTTCTTACGTCACTTGGTTCATTTGGCTGAAAATACTCGGAAATTCCGCTAACCGCTTTCGCCAAGAAGTGCAGAAAAAAAGCTAAAAAAACTTAGAAAAGATGGTTCGTAAGTGTTGACTTACTACCACTTTTTTTGGTATTATAATAAACGGTATTGTTTACCCCATTTGTAAGGCCCCGGAACCTTTCAAATAACTCGTGGACCGGAACATCCACATTTTGTAAACAAAAACGAATTCGTATAGGAGAACTCATGAACAAAACAACATTCATGGCTAAACCAGGCCAAGTTGAACGTAAATGGTACGTTGTTGACGCAACAGATGTACCTCTTGGACGTCTTTCTGCAGTAGTTGCTAGCGTACTTCGCGGAAAAAACAAACCAACATTTACACCACACACTGATACAGGTGACTTCGTTATCGTTATCAATGCTGAAAAAGTTAAATTAACTGGTAAAAAAGCAACTGATAAAATCTACTACACTCACTCAATGTATCCAGGTGGATTGAAACAAATCACAGCAGGTGAACTTCGTTCTAAAAACGCTGTTCGCTTGATTGAAAAATCAGTTAAAGGCATGCTTCCACACAACACTCTTGGACGTGCACAAGGCATGAAATTGAAAGTCTTCGTAGGTAGCGAACACACACACGCTGCTCAACAACCAGAAGTACTTGATATTAAAGGACTTATCTAAGAGAGAAAGGAGCATCTATTAAATGGCACAAGCACAATACACAGGTACTGGTCGTCGTAAAAACGCTGTTGCACGCGTACGTTTGGTCCCAGGTACTGGTAAAATCACAGTTAACAAAAAAGATGTAGAAGAATACATCCCACATGCTGACCTTCGTCTTGTTATCAACCAACCATTCGCAGTTACTTCAACTGTTGGTTCATACGACGTTTTCGTTAACGTTGTAGGTGGTGGTTACGCAGGTCAATCAGGAGCTATCCGTCACGGTATCGCTCGCGCATTGCTTCAAGTAGACCCAGACTTCCGTGATTCATTGAAACGCGCTGGTCTTCTTACACGTGATGCACGTATGGTTGAACGTAAAAAACCAGGTCTTAAAAAAGCTCGTAAAGCTTCACAATTCTCAAAACGTTAATCAATACGATTATATCAACGTTTCAAGGCATTCAAGATTTTTATCTTGGGTGTCTTTTTTTGCTTAAAAATATAAAATTTCCACCAAAATTTCCACCAAATTTCCACTATTGCTTTTTGAGGTTTCTAAAAACTATTTCACCAACTGGTTGTTTTACAGTATTTTTTGTATTGATATATGTCTTAGTGGTTGATTGATCGCTGTGGGTTAATGCTTCAGAAATTTCTTCAATAGGAACTCCTGCTTTTTTAGCTAAAGTTGCTCCAGTGTGCCTTAATTTATGAGGAGAGGCAGGGGCTAACTCAGGGTGACGTCTCCTAATAGAATTCATACGATAGTTTAAATAATCAATGTGAAGAACGGTGTTTATATTATTTTTTCTATCATTATAGGTAAATATAAATTGATTATTCGTTTGTCTGAGCCCAAATTGTTTCAATTCCTCTTTTTGTAATTTTTTCCACTTTTTTAGTAGTATCATGAGCTCAAGAGGTGCATTGAAAATTGTCTTTTTCCCTCCTTTAGTTGCTTTTACATTTCCAAATCTGTCAAGAGCATTTTCAATTAATATTTGATTAGTTTCGAAATTAACGTGTTTCCATTGAAGTGCATAGGATTCTGATTTCCTATCTGAAAGAAAAAATGTTGTATAGAAGAGGACATAGTCTTTGAATTCTATTAATCCATTTTTTAAATCTTCATCAAATGCTTGTAACCAAAAACGTAGCTCTTCTTCATCTAGTGTCAAATCTTCATCACGTTTATTTTCCTTTAAAATTTGTTTTTTTACTGCTTTAATTCGACTGATGGTTTTATGGAGTCGGTTGCTAGGGATGTACTCTAGTTCTTCAGCCCAATCGAAGACTGAGTTAATATAGCCTCTAATAGCTTTAAAATTCGCATAACTATTTGCCTTGGGAGTGAGTAGTGATAAGACTAATTGTTTATTTTCGTTAAGATAACTTAATGAGTAATTCCCTAGAATAGGTAAAATGTGGAGTCTAAACATACTTTTGGTTTGAAATACGGTAGCAGGTGTAGGAGGTCTATTTGTTGAAGTAGTTTGCCCAGCTATGTACGGTTCTAGCCAAACTTCTTTATAGAAATCTGAGAAGAGAATATCTTCTTTTTTTATAGTTTTTTGGTAAAGTTTGTTATGTCTTGCTTTTTCAATATCAACAGATATTTTTAACTCTGCTTCTTTTGCCTCACGTTTTGTTTTGAAGCGTTTTTCATACAATTTTTTTAAACCAAGTTTGGCTTGTACATCTTCAGGTATATATAATCGTAATTGGTAAGTTCCGTTTTTAGTTTTTTTAATAGCCATTTTTTCTCCTTACGCAGAAATTTCAAGTTGTGTCATCCATTGGTTAACACTTTCTTTACTAAATCTAATTGATTTTCCGATTTTAATATATGGAAGTCCCATACTAATCCATAAATCAAGTGTATTGTTTGAAATTCCAAGATAACGACAAGTTTGTTTTTTGTTTAAAAAAGGGCTATCAGCTCCAGAAACTTCTCTAACATTCTTGATTTCCTCTTTTATCAATTCTCCAATCATGTGTTGAATTTCTTGTGTTTGTTCTTTTGCTAACATTACTTGCATATTTTTCCTCCTCAAAAATAAAAAAGGAAGCAAGTTGATACTTGCTCCCGTGGAGATTATGAAAAAGAAAAGTTTTAGGATAATTATATTATAGCATATAGCATCTTAAACTAGTCTTAATCATAAATAGTAGTTTAAATCATTTTACTGCAAAGCTATAGTAGCTTTGTGGTGATAAAACTTGATAGTGTGGTTTATCTTGAATGTGATTATAATTACATTCTGATATTAGAAATGTACCGTCTTTATTGACAGCTTCAACAAAGGCAACGTGTCC
This sequence comes from Streptococcus sp. KCJ4932, assembly GCF_004352745.1. Lineage (NCBI taxonomy): Bacteria > Bacillati > Bacillota > Bacilli > Lactobacillales > Streptococcaceae > Streptococcus > Streptococcus sp. KCJ4932. The sequence continues at coordinate 66,575 of NZ_SJWW01000011.1, forward strand.
GTATTGTGCTAATGTTTCTCCATATCCTCCTTTTACTGACATAACCGCACCGACTTGTGGTGAGTTACTTTGTTTCCAACCTTTTGAAACAAGTGCCGAAACCCAATCTTGCCCATTACCATTATTATTGTAAATAGCAGGATCAGTACAAATACCTGTCTCAATTAGTCTATTGCAAACATACCAAGTACATTGACCAGTAGGATAAGAGTTTCCTCCTTGTGTGGTGACGCTTTTGGAAGTTGGTTGTCCGTATTTTAGTTTACCATTATATTCACTTGGAAAATCAAAGGAGGATAGTAGTGTTCCTTTAGATAATCCAGTGTTACCCGAAAAAGTTATTGTTGTTTTGCTGTTTTTTAATGTTCCATTGAAGATGTTATACCATTTTCGGGCATTCACTTTGAGTTGGTCAGCTTTAGTTTGTCCATCAGATAAAGCAACTCCCTCATAATGTTCAGACCAATAGAGACTTGCTTCTCCCGCATCACTAGCTGACTGCATTTTACTTTTGACATTTGCATAAGCACCACTAAGTTCAGTAGACATTAATTTTAATTCTACTTGAGATTCTAGTGCTCTTTGTGGAGCAGAAGCCCAGCGATTACCATTGACTGAACTTGACCACCCAGACCATTGGAAATAACCTGCCACCCCTCCACTAGTATTAATAGCTTTAGGGTCAAAGCCACTTTCCCGTTCAGCTACTGCAAGACTTCCGGCACTGCCAGCTAGAGAAAAGCCTTCGTGAGAGAGTTGATAATTAAGAATTTGAATGACGTCTTTAGCACGTTCTTCAGAAATATTGGCTTTATTGGCTACCTCTTTGGCTGTCAAGGAAGTTTCTTGTCCATTTTGAGAAGTTGTAGTATCATCAGACAGATTTCCTGCAATAAGTATCAGTAAAGTAGCTGGTAGAAGAAAAGGAAGTAATAACCCTAAAATGAGTATTTTTTTCTTCATTGGCTTACCTCAGATATTAGTGTTTTAGGTAGACTGTAAAAATCAGACTATCAAATCGCCACTTAGCATCTAATACTACGGGATAAGAGCGACAAATATCGATGATTGTTGAAGCTTCCTTATCAGTAATTGGAAATAAGACGAGAAAGTCCAATGACCTCTCATTATTTTGATAGGCTTCATAAACATTATTTTCAATAATAGGTTTTAAAGCTCTTTTAGAATTGATATGGATATTCATTAAAGTTCACCTCTTAATCGTTTGAGTTCTTCTGTTAAACGTTCCTTTCTTTTTAAATTTGCTCGTAGCTTGTTATCTCTAGTCAAAGTCTTTCGGAAGTTTTTGGTAAATGCATTAGAACCTTGTGCCTTATACATAGCTTCATTGTCCTTATAATCTTCTAAACGTTTTTCAAGATGGTTAATACGTCTTTTAGTAAGTGGTGATATTCGTTTTTCTTTTAACGATTTAAATTCTTCCTCTAGATTTGGTGAGGACGTTGACATATTATTTTCTTTTGTGAGCTCCTCTGTTAGTAATTGTGGTTCTTTAAAGGTTGCTGAAGTTTCAGGAATATCCTCTTGGTTAGGAGTTATTGAATTGCTATTTTTATCTTCTTGTTGTCGAGGTTGTAGATTTGTTTCATGCTCACTGTCTAAATTAGGATTGTGTGGCGTTTCTTCAGGTTTTGCTTTAGAAAAATAATCTTTTGCATTTTTTAAATGGGATAGAGAATTAATAACTGCACCAGATGCTAAACCACTAGAAGCTAAGGCGAAGTTTCCAAGATTTTGAGCTGTAGAAAATCCCTTATTAGGAACTTGTTGAATTATTTCTTTACCAGAAGTTAACTTATCTTGAACAGAATGACTAATATTATCCATTTTTAGTCTAGCCCTGGATCCAAGGATAATTCCTATAAGTTCACCTTTATATTTCCAAAGATAATAATAGATTAAGGCTTTGACAATGACGACTACCATAAGTTTAAAAAGTAATGCAAAGACTACAAGTGAAGCAAAGCCTTTGATGGTATTGTCAAAACCAGAGGTCATCATATTTTCAATGATTTTTTCTAAATAAAAAATTATTAAGGTAAGAAGACTTGTAATAGCAGGAAAGGCTAAACCACCCATCATTACTTTTAGGACTCCAAAAATAATATCTTGCATGCGAGGAATAAAGGAAATTAATAAAGCTATTGGAAAGAGCAACATCATTATTAAAACTAGTAGCTGAGCAATGACATTTAGAATTTGCACAAGGATAATTGGAATAGCAATGACAATAGCTTCAACGATTTTAAAGATAACATAGAAACACTTGATAAAAAGATAATCATAGACAGCTGATACCCAGCGGTCTTTTTCACCATCTTCATCCGCATTATTACCTAGTTCCTCTAGATAATTCTTTCGGTCGCTATTTTTAACTTTTGTAAAAGTATTCCCATTTACTTGACCGAGTACTTTTGAGTCATCGAATTTTTCTTCTTTACCTGTTTGGCTGTTGACATATTTTCCGTTTTCTTGACCAGTGTTTACGAAGAGGTAAGCAGTGTAGGAAGTTTCTGCGATATAACTATCTGCCATTGAATCGCCGATTTTTAACTCTTTACCATCACCATAGGAAACCGAGATATTTGAAATTTTTTGAGTGACTGTTTTAGAGACATTATCAATAGTATCAAGAAGATAAAGCCCACCTGAAGTTGATGCTACTGTTCCAAAGTAAGAGAATCCAAGAATAAGTACAACACAAACATGAATGACTTTTCTCATGAAGTTTCCTTTTGAGAAAAAGAACTGATAAAAGAGATAAAAAGCAATGATACTAATTAGAAGGCCGATTAGTGATTGATTGGCTAATCCATCAGAAGTAGATCCCGTAAAACCTTGCCACATAGATTTACCAGCTTGATAAACATAAGTCTTGTAATTATTGTATAGGTTAATCTTTTCGAGAATTCGCATAAGAAGTGAGAAGAATCCAACAACAAGATTGAGAATGAAGAATAATAAATTAACGAAGATTTCATTAAATGCAACAATGACAGAGGTTTCGACAGATGAGGTCTTTTCCAAATAGGCTTTTAAGGCAAAGATATCAACGCCTTTTAGCTTTTCAAAAGCTTCTTGCATGAATATCCCTCCTTATGATGCGTATTTATTTTCAAGACTTGAAGAAACAGTTGCTTTCATTGGTTTTAAAAGCATATCAATATCTTCAAATAGGTTATGGACAGAAATCATATTGAGATTGCCGTAAACATCATAGTAGAGGCACTGCCCTGAAATCATATTGTCAATCCATTCTAAATTTTGTTCAGTAGGTTCTAGTCCAACGTGTCTTAAAATATCTTCACGTTCAGATTTTTCATAAAAAGCAAAAATAGTACCGAAACCTGTTGTGTCGTCATCATTTTCAGCGTCATGAACAGATTGGGTAATAAGTGCTAAGGTATTATTTTTAGATCGTCCAATACGTCTCATATTTTTTATAACGGCTTGCCCTTCAGCTGATTTCATTAAAATCCATGCTTCATCAAAGAATTCAAGAGTATCTTCATTTTCGTGACGTTCACCAAAGTGAGTACAAAAAGCTCCTAAAGCAAACATTAGAGCAACTGAATTTCGTTCATGGTCAGATATTTTAGAAGCATCAGTTTTGGGAAGTTTTAAATTAGCAACTTCAAGAACGGTTACTTGAGATTCATAATTCAATCCCTTTGTTGTACCATCTGAAAAAGCTAACTCAAGGATAGAATTATGAACAATAGAAGTTAGATAACGCCCGACAGAAGCGATTTGCTCGCTATCACTGTTTTTAAGAGCTTTAAGAACGTGTTTAAAACCGACTGTTTGCCCAGCTTGTCGTTTGTTAACAATATCATTAATCGTTTCAGTAATGGCTGTTTTTTGGTCCATAGAGACATTCTCAACTGCTTGAAGAAGAAACTCTAGCATATTTTTAGCAACTTCAACGGCTTGTTCTTTGTCTAGGACTACAATAGGGTCTAAAACTCCGTGATTTGATTCTAGTGAGCTATCTAAGGTAACAAAGTTAAAAGCTTCAATTTGATGTTTTCGTTCTGGATAATGTTTTTCAAATTCAGGATTTGAAATAATCTCTTGATAATGATGGCGTAGCTCTCGCTTAGGGTCAATATAAAGAGTTTTAACATTTTGAAGTGCAACACTTAAAAAAATGATTTGTGCTAAAAATGATTTCCCTTGTCCAGTGGCTCCAGTAATAATGATATGAGGGTTCTTGGTAATCTTACCTGCAATATCCTCTTTATTCCCAACAGTGGGATTAAAAAGGACGATGTTTTTGGAAGCCTGTATGGCTTTTTGCAGATTGTCCCACCGTCCTGTCCAGTTATCAACTCGTCCAATGTACCAGCCAATGCGATTACCAGAAGTTGTATTGGTAAATGGCATTAACTCAGCAAAACCTCGACTAGTGACTAAATGTGTCCAAGTACGAGTTTTCTTTTGAAGTTTTTGACCATAAAGTAGAGCTTGAAAGAGATATGGAGCATCATGGCTAGCTTCACTAATTTCAACGTCCATATCGTCAAAATAATTTAGAACAACTTGACGTCGACTCCGTAATTGAGAAAGTGAAGAAGCAGATACAATAAGATAAGCGCCATATTCAATAATGTCTTCTTTATTTCCGACTTTTTTCATAAGGTCTTTTAAAGATAAAGCACCTGTAATAATTTCATCTTGTTGAACGGTGTTTGTGTTATCAGCTTCTTCCATAATGTTAAGAAATCGTGTGTTTGACCGTCCCATTTTACCTTTAATTTTATTACGATCAATGAATTCTGCTTTGATTCGTAATTCAACAGGAAAATTCAAGCGTTGAATGAATTCTCCGAGGTGGAAACCATTAAAAATAGTACTAAACTTCCCAACAGGTAAAATGGTGATAAACGATGCTCCATAAGGACTTTCTAGTTTTAAAAATCCACTTTTGAGAACTTTGATGAGTGTATCTGTGACATTGAATAAGGAACGATTAGCAATGACCTCTTGTTTGAGATGGGGGATATAACGTAAGTACTGCATTCGTTGATAATAGAAGAGTTCCTCGTCAGTAAGACGCTGGCATCTTAAAGTTGATAGGACTTGGTAGACAGCTGTTTCATCACTTAAATAATCGTCATACCAATTTTTTTCCAGTTGTAGTTCATAACCAATACCGTTAGCTACCATTTCGGATAATTCAGAAAAGCGTTCATAAGCCAAATCTGAAATAGAACCAGACTTATCTTGCTTTCGCAAGGTAACTCCAATAACCCAATCAAACTGATAAGGAATTTCCATTTCTTGTGTTAGTTTATCAACGGAATAGGCTAATAATGTTTCCCCAAGAATACGGTTATTTGGTGCTAAAGCTTTAGAGAAGTCATTCATTTTTTCTTCTAAAAGATAATCTTTAGGAATAAGCGAAATATCAAAAGTTTTATTTTTAGCTAGTTTATTAATCGTTTGGGCAACAGTTTGTTTGTGTTTTTCTTTTTTCTCGTCATCTGTAATGGTAATAGGAGTATTTGGAATACGATAATAAGCAATGACACTTTTATCGTGACAGATGACAATATTATTATGAGTCGTCATAATAGGGTATTGTAATTTGATTGCCATGGTTCCTCCTTTCAAAGTTTTGTTTTTTCAAAAACAATTTCATCATATGTTGGTACGCGATCATTATGATAAATGGCTTTCTTATTTAAGCGAAATTCAAATAGGTAACAAAGATAATCTGCAATAAAAAGATGCATCTTTTTGCCATGTGGTTCGTATTCGGTATAAGCTTTAGCTAGTTTATAGGGGACATACCAGTAGAGTAGAAATGAAATAGAATGTGTTAGTTTTGCTAGAGGAACTAAAATAAACGATAACCCAAGTATCATGAAAACGAAGACAATTGCAAAAACAATAAAAAAGGACAGTTGCATTGGTGTAGCAAAATACCAAAGACGTGTCCCTTTTTGTGTCTTTATTTCTTGAATCCAATAAGGAGCGTTTAGACCTCTAGAGTAATCATAAAGTTTTTCATTAGTCATAAGTTTAAAGTCCTGTTTCAACGCCGATTAAGCGAAGGAGCCACCCAAAGAAGCTAAGAATCTGTTGCCCTTTTGTGAGAGAGACAATAACTGAATAAAAACCAACAACCGAAAATAGCTGAAGCCAAGAGCTATTCTTCCAAGCTTTAATGGCAAGGATAACAGCAATTGCTGTTAGTACCCAAGTACCATCACCGTGCATAAAGTTTTGTAATGAGCTAGTATTCATACGATTTATTCTCCTTTTTCAGTAGCATAATTTTGAGGAATAGTGTGAGTAAGAGACGATACGTAGTAAGATTTACCTTTTGGAATTAAAGTAAGTGTAAAGTTTTCAGAATGTGTATTCCCAGCTATTGCAAATGTAACTTGTACATAAGCGATGATTGACTTACCATTTTGTTTGAAATAAGTGTAATCAATACTTTTGAATTCAGTATCGTCAAGAATAACAAGTTTTTTAGAAATTAAGTCTAAATTATCTTGATCACTTGTATAGTTAGTGAAGAAAACATTTAGAAATTTAGTTAGTTTTTTATGAGTTGTAGTGGAAAAATTATCGGAAGCTGTTAGTTTTAAATCATCCTTTTTATCAAAAGAAGTAGCCTGATTAGAGGTTAACGTTGAAAACCAAGGAAGACCAGAAATGTAATATTTATCGCCTTTTTGACCATATGGAATATTGAAACCAGTAGTAATTTCTTTGGTACTATCTCCATTCTTTTGCTTATAAGTCACTTGATATAAAGCACTTTTATTGTTGAGGGTAATAAGTTTTGAGGATTCTAAGCTAGAAGCTGTTTTTAATTGTCCTTGTGATTTAATATCAGGTTCAAAATTATAGAAGCTATTTAACTTTTTAGTTTGTCCTATTTGGGTGTTACCATCATCAGAAAAGTTAAAATAAGCCGAAATAAAGTCATTAAGATAATAGGTTAAACGATTATCAATATCAGTGTTGCTAACCGTTACTGTAGTTGGTTTGGTTTGAAGTGATTTTTGGAGCGTACTTACTTTATTAGATACTGTTATCACTTTTAAGCATCCAATTAAACCAATTAATAAAAACAGACTAATTCCTGAAAGAACAAGGATATTAGCTGTCTTTTGATTAGCTTTTATCAGTTTAGGAGAACCACGTTTTTTATCTGTTTTTTTAAATTTTGTTAGGAAGTGTTTGTAGTGTTTTAGTAATTCAGCTATTTGTTTCATAAGTCTCCTTTAAATATTTGCGATTTCTAGGAGTTTGTTCCCTTTAGCGTAGAGTTGTTTTTGAAGTTTGTTAAGCTCACTATTGACGTAATAATAGCCTCTTAGTTCATGACGAATGGCTTCTAAAAATTCAACAGGCAGTGTTTGAGCCTCTTCAGTTTTTAGCACACTGTTCAATTCGCCAGCTTTTGTCCATGCTTCTTTGGTGTTATGTTCTTTCATAAACTGCCCAAGTTCAGAAGTGATTGTTCTTACTTTCTTTTCAAGTGTACTTTTAGTTGCCATGATAAGTTCCTCCATAAAATCTTTTTGTTTTGAGTTGATAATTTGTTTAAAGATAAGTACAAGTTGTGATGACATTTCTCTATCAATTTCAAGAATGTTTCCTGATAAAGAGAAATAGGCGTGTTGATAGTTAAATGAGTTTACGTCACTATCAGTTGCTAATTTTCGAGCGAATGTATCATAATAAAACTGTTTATCTTTCATTAATACGATACCAAGCTTCCAGTTTTCATTTGTACGTGGAAGATTAGCAATACCTTCGTAAATCTTTTTAATAATCATTCATCTAGTAACTCCGTATATCCAAGGGAGCGAAAAATAAAGTCATCATCAAACCAGAGCCAGTCATTGATTTCTTCTTCTGTTGGAACTGTTCCTGAGAAGACTTCCTCACAAAGTGTCGTTAGTTGATCAGTGCCACCACGTTTACGAACAGATTCGAGTGTAGAAGCACCACCTGACCATGCTTTAAAGTGGTCAATAGAGTTCAATTCAACTTTGTATTCCATATTTCCTCCTTATTATTTGTTTAATAAGTGATGGGAAGCTTTAAGATTTTTTAGGATAGCTTCTCCACGTTCATTGATTTCTCCGCAGTTTTGGATGGTCTTGAGATATTCAGTTTGCATGATTTTATCAGCCTCACTGACAAGTCGTAATGAATTTGATACTTGATACATGAGCCATTTTATTGTTCGTTCGATAGTATAAGGTTCAGGTTTCATGCTTAGTTTTAAAGGAGCTGTTCCACCAAAAAGACGTTGCCATTTCAAGTCGGGTTGATAAGCACCGTAACGATTAATCCCATCGTAAACTTCTAGTTCATGGTTAATTACACCACGGGCAATTTCTGCTAAATCAACACCATTAATATATTCTTCGATAGCTAGTTGGGCTTTTTCGTTGGCAAACCTTAACTCGTAACGATTCCAAATACCAAAAATCTCCAAGGATTCTTCCAAGGAGATTTGTTCAGCTTTAGCTAATTCATAACGTTTTTCATAGAAGTTGAAGTAGAGGTTACTTTGACGGCTTCCAAAATAGATGGAAATTCCTTGGTTCCCTTCTTTATCTTCAATCTCTTGTAAACTACCACCTCCAATGTGGTTCCAATTTCTTAAGGTATGACAAATAACTTCGTGATTATAAACCTTGGTAATCATATCTGATAAGAGGAATTGTTCTTCTTCACGGTCATTTCCTAAATACCGTTCATCGATTGCAATATCAAGTCGTTTGACTCGCATATCAGGTATGTCATAGGACATTTTTTGAAGAAGTTCTTGCCATGTAAGATGGTATGTTTCAAGAATAAGTTCCATTTCTCGACAACCTTGACCAGATAGTTGTAAGGTTATTTGGTAATTTCCTGTTTCGACTTTATCAAAAAAGTCAAATATCCAAATATTTCCTCGTTTCCACAGATGAGTGTAATTAAGAAGTCTAGTTTCAGATTCGGTAAATTCCTTTAACTCACAATGAAGATAGGTATGACAAAAATGTTTTAAATCACGAATTGTCATAAAAGTAATTCTTAAGTAGTCAATGTGTACTTCTAGTCGTTCTTTATCAGCTTCTTTCAGATATCCTAATCGGTATTTAAATTCTCGAAATTTATCAAGACTTAAACCACGTGAGCCATCTTCATAGCTTCTATAGGTGCGATGACTAATTCCAATACTCTTAGCAAATTCTTTTTGGGTCATTCCTGTTTTTTTGCGAAACTTTTTCAGCATAACAGGATTTAATCTATCCATTCATTGAATTCCCTCCAATCTATCAGTAGGTGACACACTTTTTTGGCAAAAGTGACACAGTTCTCAAAACTTGTAAAACCTTGATACCATTGGCATTAGGGCGGTTTGCTTTCGCTATTTTGAAATCTGCTACCCCCCTATTAGAATAGCGGGGGTTAAAACACGTCATGGACTAGAACTTCGAGACTTCGGGACTTCGCCTGAACTCTGTTCAGGCTTGCCCTTGCTCTTGTTCTAGTCCATGACGACTTAAGCACGTTTCAACTGCTTGTGCATAGGAGCTGCATCCGCCATGATAAGTTTCTAAAGCTTCAAGAAGGAGCCCCTCTTGTTTTGGTGTCACTACTAAAGAATTGCCGACTTTGGTAAAGCTTATTCCTCTTTCATCAAAAAGATAAGCTAATTTTCGTAATGTCTTTAAAGAAAGTTCTTTTTCTTTAGCAAAGTCAGAAAGTGATTTTGATGAAGCCTGTACATTATTTGTTTCTTCTTGTTTATCGGGTGTTTGTTTAACACCGAAGACCTCAAATTCTTCTCCTTTCATTTCTAAAACAGGAAGTTTCATAAAGGCTTCATAGAAAGAAAATCCTTTTTCAAAAGGCACGTAAGGAGAGAAAAATTCTCCAGCCAGTTCACCATTAGAAGCGATATAGCCCCGTCCCTTAACAGTTTTTCCATTGATTTTATCTAGCTTTTTAAATTCTTTATTTCGATTAGCATCTCCAAACATCATGGTGTAGCCTGTATCTTCTAAATGCCCAACCGACAAGCGTTTCATAAAGTTATCCCTTAAAGCCGTTTTGATATATTCACCATCGGGACGTTGCATAGCGAAAATGATAAACACACCTGATTGCCGTCCTTCTAGGACTAATTGGGTGAGGTATTCTGTTACTTGAGCTTGGAGGCGATAGTCGCTATCAATTTTTGCCATAAGGGCTGCCCATTCGTCAATGACAATAAATTTAGGTTTCATGCCATAGTCACTAAAACTTTTACCGATTTTGTAGTTTGGGTGATTTTGAATGGCTTGATAACGATTTTCCATGAACGTCACATTATCTTTTAGACATTGGATAATCTCTTCTTTGGTGCTAAAGACTCTTTCGTGAAAGACAGGAACATCTTTCAAACCAGCTAAGTCAGCATTCTTCGGGTCACAAAGATCAATGAAACCAACTTTAGCTAATGCCCAGACAATTGACATTAGAACAACAGTTTTCCCGCCACCAGTTCCTCCACCAATCAATAAGTGTGGCTCAGCAATATAATTCCAAAAGACATCCGCCATTAATTTCAAGGAGTGGTTATCAATGGTTACGTCTGAAATATCAATACGACTATTAATCCGATTAATACTGATATCATACTGAATAAAACGCTCATCAAAAGTTTTATTCTTAAAGTCACCGTTAAACATGACTTCTAATGTTGAACCAAGGTTGATAAAACGGTCTTGAAATTTATTTCCTTCAAGGATAAAACTGATTAAAAGGTGATAGTTAGTTTGTTTAACAAAGACTTTAGGAAGGGTAATTTTTTCAATTGCTTTTCCATCACGTTTGATAGTTTTAGAAAGATAATAACGATTTTCTACCAAGAAATTCGCTAGAATTCTTAAGGTATTGAGACGTTTAAAGAAGAGAAACTTTTGATAACAGAGATGATGAAATCCTAAGAGAAGGAGTGCGGGGAGTAAAAGTGTTAATGAGAATTTAAGTAAATAGGTGAGTGGTGTTTTTAATATCTCTTGATAGGAAATGTAGGTATAGTAAGCATTACCAAGTAAAAAAGGTAATAACATGATACTATATGTTATTACCTTAATTTTTTGATAGTATTTTCGAACCCGCCAACCACGATAGGTAAATAATCGCATATTTACCTCCTAATTTTATTTTTTAGTGTCACTTTTAACATCATTCTTAATAGGAGTTGTATCTGATTTTGCTTTTAGTTTAGAAGCATAGAGTTTGTAATTATCGTTACGTCCGATAGATGAATAGGTCACAACAATATCTTCAAGTTCCACTTCCTCACGGTATTTTAAACCAAGGTCTTCAATTTCTTGTTCACTCATATCAGCAATGGTAAAGAAAAGTGTTTCGTGTTGGGCCGAAGAGTGGATACCAACCACAATTCCACGTGCTTCACCTGTGGCGATTTGAGCATACGAACCGTCATCATTACGTTGCGTACGGTCTTCTTCATAGATAAGATCAGCGCCTTCAATCCCACGAAAAGTTAATTTTCCAAAGACTTCAGGGATATCTAATCCTTCTGTGATTACACGGTATGATTTGTCAGCGATTTGTAGTTTGTCACCATAGTTTAATCCAATTTTAGCCATAAGTTAAATCCTCTTTTCTATTATTTAGATACTTTCAAATTTTCAGCAAAGACGTTAAGAGCAGGAGCTACGTTGTTTCCGTTAAGGCTACGGTCAGGAAGGAAGATTGGGTTAACCACTTCAATGATTGCATCTTCATCAAATACTTGAGATAAGGCTGGGGTAATCACGTGGAAAGAGCCGTGCTTTTCACTGTTTAAAATGTGACGTTGATATTTTCCTGCTTTTCCAAAGACAGTACGAGGTGCTGTTCCAAGTTTTTCATAATAAGCTTTTCCAATAAAGTTAGGGTTCATTTTTAAAGTTTCAGGAATCATAGATATTCTCCATTTCTAGTAATAAAATAAAAGAGTCAGTGACTTAGACTGACTCTAGCAAAGTAAAAATGTTTGATTTTACGACTGTATAAGTGACTATAAAAATGTAATTCAGAGTAGGTATAGCCAGCTTCTTGAAATTGTTTAACTAAGTGTTTGATTTCTTCTAGAGCGTCATGATAAAGACACTCTACTAATTTTGAACTATAAGCGTACATTTTATAGGTAAAGATAAAATTCTGGTAGTGCCGCTCAAGGACACTTTCAAAATAAGAAGTCATATCAGACCTCCTTTCCTTTATTGTAAGAAAAAAGCCACTAGTGGAAACCAGTGGCTCATAGGTGTGTTGCTTGGTAGCAACGGTTTGAGAAAAAAGTTATTTGGTTAAAAGACTAATTTTTAAAACTAGTCTTTTACGGTGGCAACGTTTAACAAGGTGCTTTGTATCAATTACCATCGCTGTCCCAGCCAATCTGTCGGGTAGTCATTATCATGCCCGAAGGATTCTCTTACGCTTAATTAGCGAAGCCAGTTCACTTTGCTATTCGGAAAAGTGCTAAAGTCCGAAATGCGTGTAAGCCCACCAAAAAAGTTTTAAATCTTAACTTCAACCATCAATGGACTTGACTTTAAAACTCAAACACGTTACAATTAAGGTACGAAGTTTATTGTGTGGTTTGATAGTCAGGTATCTGGTTGTCAGACGCACTTTTTTATTAAGATTTCAAGGATCATTGTTAAGTTAACCTCTAAATAGGTTATTATTTTTTAACAGCCAGTACAACTACCGGTTGTTAATTATATTTTACAACTATGAGTTGTAAAAGTCAATGGTTTTCTTGAAAAAAATTTAAAAAATTTTTGAGGTAAGACTATGGAGTTTACAGAACGCCTAAAACAGTATAGAAAATCTGCTCATTTAACACAACAACAGGTGGCAAAACAATTAGGAATTTCTCAACAAGCATACGGAGACTGGGAACGTGGAGTAAAAATGCCTACTCACGAAAATACTAAAAAATTAGCAAGATTATTTAATGTGACTTTGGATACCTTAATGGGAAATCAACAGGTTGATGAAGAAGTTGATTTGTCAGATGTTGAAATGTTGTTTAGAACAACATCTGATGGAATGACGGAAGAAGAAAAAGCAGTCTTTCGAAAAGAGCTAATTGAATTCATGAAAGAACGGAAGAAATTGTTTGAGGAAAAGAAATGACGAGTTACTTCAATTAAGAGTATCAATAATTTATTGCTGGCTGTATAAGGTTAATAACTGTCAGTTTTAAACGATATATATTGAATTTACTATTTTTGAGGAATATTATGGATGAGTTAGTAATCAGAAGAGATAATTCAGTTGTTGAAAAGAATAAGG